>CAIOJS010000364.1 GCA_903858655.1 uncultured bacterium
CTTCCTCCTGCGAAAAGGCGTGTAGAAAAGAAAAACAAAGCAATATAAAAGCGAAGAGAAATCTCATCATAAACAAATTGAACTTACATTAATTAATTTTGCAAAGATACATAAAACAATAAAGGTATAATAACGATGGAATTTCGTTTCCATTATAAATCCCCTCGTAAAATTCCAAGAACCAAATACCAAGTTCCAAATACCAAGAATGCCCCTGCGAATTACGAATGCCACTTTAAATACTTTAGACACTTCAAGTACTTTAGGCACTCCAAATACTTTAGGCACTTTAAATACTTCAATAATTAAACCTCAAATACTCCTCAAACAACACCTGCAAATACGCTTTGCCATTGTCCAACAGCATCGCATCGGCAGCTGCCGACATTTTGGTTTTGCGATACACCACCTGATTCAAGTCGTGGTCGAACACAAGCGTTTGTTGGGGTGTGATGATGCCGAAACCGTTGTCGAAGGTGTAGTAGGCAAACTGCGGCGTGTGGACGTTGAAGAGGTTTTTGCTTTTCACAAACTCTTGGTGGGGGAGCTTCAATTGCCCCAACAACATAGCGGGGAAATCAATCTGCGAGCCGATGAGGGTGTCCACCTGTCCGCAATATTCGGGTTTCAACACCTTGCCATAGAACAGCAGCGGCACATGATGGCGTTCGGCATCGTTGGCGGCGCGGGCATTGGGAAAAGAGTGGGCATGGTCGGAGGTGATGATGAACAGGGTGTTGTGGAACCACGGCTGCGTTGCCGCTTGGTGCAGATAGTCGGCGATGCATTTATCGGTATAGTGCACCGTGTTTTTATATTTGTCGGCATCGGCATTGCCCCCAAAGACCTTCTCCACCGTGGCATCAAAAGGTTCGTGGTTGGTGCTAGTCATGATGATAGAGAAAAAGGGTTGCGAATCCCGAGCGGCTTCCGCGACTTGGCAGGCAAACAACTCTTCATCATAGGCGCCCCAATCGGTTGTTTTTTTCCAAGGATAATTCGTTTCGTTCATGATCTTGGTGAATCCCGAAAGGTTTAGAAATGCCTCCGTGTTGGCAAACTGTATGTCGCCCGAATAATAATAGTTTTCGGAATAGCCGTTGTTGCCGAGTATCTTGGGCATATTGGTGAGTTTGTCGAACTTGCCGAACTTGCGCAGGATGGTTGTTTTCGGCTGCGCCGGAAATCCGCACAGCAAGGAAATCAATCCCTGTTCGGTGCGAAAGCCGTTGGCATAAAACTTCGTGAACAGCAGGGATTGCTTCGTCAGGCTGTCCAAATGGGGCATGATGCCTGCTTCGCCACCCAAGGTGGTCATACATTCGGCGCTCACGCTCTCCATCAAAATCAGGACGATGTTGGGGCGCGCCACGGTGAGGATATAGGCAGTGGAATCGCGCGGGGTGCATTGCATCGCATCCACCATCCGTTGGGCTTTGTCTTGGGCGAAATAGCGATAGGGATTGACGGTGTCGTCAGCAATGACGATGATTTCCATGAAATTCCAAAAGCCATTCAGGGCGGCATTGTTCAGCACGGGGTATTTGGAATAATACACCCAACTCTTGCTCAAAGGGAACTTCTGAAAGCCGCCGCGCATCGCGATGACCAACAGAAACAATAGCAGCGGCGCCAAGATGATTTTAAAGCCCCAATGGATTTTGCCCGACAAATCTATCTTCATATATCTTTTATAGAGATAGAAAAGCACAGCGCCTTCCACCATAAAAACGAGGATGAACAGCCAATAGGGCACTGCTTTGGCAGCCTGCATCATCTCGCCCGGATAGAGCGCATAGGAGAGTGCTTTGCTGTTGATTTTGGAGCCCCACATGGAATACAAACTCGTGTCAACGCAGGTGATGAACAGGCAGATCACTATCAAACTATAGTTGACCATGTGGATGCTTTTGACGATCCATTTTTTTGTTTTGAAGATGAAAGAGGTCAGCAGCAGCAGTGTGGGGATGCTGATAAGGAAAGCCGTCGCCGACAAATCCATCGCAAAGGCATAATAATAGGAACTAAGGATTTCTGTGAAGGTGGTAGGTTTGAGTTCGCCGTGGTTATAGATGAGGAAAAACGTATGCTGCAAGGCGAACAACAGCAGCCAAAACCCAATGAGCTTCAGTAGGAACAGGAGAAGGTTTTTCACAGCCGCGTCAACATCTTAGATAATCATGCCCGCACCCAAAGTTTCGTTGGTAGCTTCATCAATCAGGATGATGCTGCCCGTGATGCGATTATTTTTATATCTATCGAAGAAGAAAGGTTGCGTGGTGCGTATGGAAACGCGGGCAATGTCGTTCAATCCGACGCTGCTGTCTGTTTCATCGCGATGCAGGGTTTGGATATCCACTTTATAGCGTATGTCTTTTATCACACAGCGGGCATCTTTCGAGGTATGTTTGATGGCGTATTTGCCACCATTCACCAATTTTTTCTCGTTCATCCAACACAACATCACATCGAAATCCTGACCGATATTAGGCAGATTGTTTTCGCGCACTATCATGTCGCCGCGGCTGATGTCTATGTCGTCTTCCAAAAGTATGGTGACCGACATGGGCGAAAAAGCTTCCTCCACAGGACCATCAAAAGAGTCAATCTCTTTGATACGGGAAGAAAAACCCGAAGGCAGAACCATCACCTTGTCACCTTTTTTGAAGATACCGCTCGCCACTCTGCCTGCATAACCGCGATAATCATGATATTCATCTTTATAAGGACGTATCACGTATTGAACGGGGAAGCGACAATCCACCAAGTTTTCGTCGCTGCTGATGTGGATGGTTTCCAACAGATGCAACAAGGGACCATCTTTATACCAAGGCATATTGACCGAAGAATTCACCACATTATCGCCGTTCAGGGCGCTGATGGGGATAAAGCGAATGTCGTGTACCTCGAGTTTGGTGGCGAAGTTGGTGAAGTCTTTCTTGATTTGGTCGAACACGCTTTCGGAATAATCCACCAAGTCCATTTTGTTGATGCACACCACAAGATGCGGAATTTTCAACAAAGAAGCGATAAAAGAATGACGCCGCGATTGCTCGATAACGCCTTTGCGGGCATCTATTAAAATCAAAGCCAAGTTAGCCGTTGAAGCGCCCGTGACCATATTGCGCGTATATTGAACATGTCCGGGGGTGTCGGCAATGATAAACTTGCGCTTGGGCGTAGCAAAATAGCGATATGCCACATCTATGGTGATGCCTTGTTCGCGCTCTGCCCGCAGCCCGTCGGTGAGCAACGCCAAATTCACGTGGGTTTCGCCGCGTTGCTCGCTTGCTTGTTTTATAGCGTTATATTGATCTTCAAAAATAGATTTCGAGTCGTATAACAACCGTCCTATTAATGTGCTTTTGCCATCGTCAACACTGCCTGCCGTCGTAAAACGCAGTAGTTCCATGTCGAGATATCCATCTTTTAAATTCGCTGCCATTTTATTATTTTTGATTTATGATTTTAGATGTATGATTTACGAAGCATGATGAACATCCAACGCTATTACCATATACCTTAAACTAATAAATATACTATTTACTTTTTACCAATTACCTTTTACTATCTACCAACTACCATTTACCTTTTACCCTTTACCTAAAAGTATCCCTCTTTCTTCCGATCTTCCATAGCCGCTTCGGAGCGTTTGTCATCAATGCGGCTGCCGCGTTCCGTAACCCGAGTAGCTGCAACCTCTTCAATAATATCTTCCAAACTGTTGGCATGAGATAGCGTAGCACCCGTGCAGGTCATATCGCCTATGGTGCGGAAGCGGATGTGCATATTTTCAACCTTTTCCGTTGGTTTCAATTTCATGAAATCTGAACAGGAATAAATCACACCATCGCGCACAAAACAGTCGCGGTCGTGGGAGAAATACAAAGAAGGCATGTCAATTTGTTCGTGATAGATATATTGCCACACATCCATTTCGGTCCAATTGCTCAAAGGAAAAACGCGAAAATGTTCGCCGATGCGCTTCTTGCCATTAAAAAGGTTCCACAATTCAGGGCGTTGATTCTTCGGATCCCATTGTCCGAACTCATCGCGATGGGAAAAGAAACGTTCTTTGGCGCGTGCTTTTTCTTCATCGCGGCGTGCTCCGCCCATAGCCACATCTATCTTATGCTCCTCGATGGTATCCAACAAGGTGACAGTTTGCAACACATTCCGACTTGCATTGTAGCCTGTTTCTTCTGCCGCACGACCTTTGTCAATGGATTCCTGCACAGAACCGACTATCAATCGTGCGCCGATTTTCTCCACAAGCTCATCGCGATACACAAGAGTTTCCACAAAGTTATGCCCTGTGTCGATGTGCATCAGGGGGAAAGGAATGGCGGAGGGCCAAAAAGCCTTACGTGCCAGATGCAACATGACGATGGAATCTTTTCCGCCCGAAAACAACAAGGCGGGGCGCTCAAATTGAGCAGCAACTTCACGCAGAATGAATACAGATTCTGCTTCGAGAAGTTTGATATGATTTAGATGATAGTTAACCATTTTCTTTTTTGATATCTGATTAAAGGTAGAATTTTTCGCATTAAATATTTCGCAGTCTTTTTTATCGTCCACAAATCGGTACGCAGTTCGATGTCGGCATGTTTGGGCATCTCATAATTGGAACCTATCCCTGTGAAGTCTTTTATCTCGCCCAAACGAGCTTTCTTATATAAGCCTTTCACATCACGTTGTTCGCACACTTCAATAGGGCAATTGACAAACACTTCAATGAAACGCTCGTTGCCGATAATTTCCCGAGCCAAATCTCGCATGGCTTTCTGCGGAGAGATAAAACTACAGATGACTATCAATCCATGATCCACAAACAGCCGAGCAATCTCAGCAGTCCTGCGAATATTTTCCATACGGTCAGCATCCGAAAATCCCAAGTCTTTGTTGATGCCATTGCGTATGACATCGCCATCAAACACCTTGGTAAAATATCCTTTGCGTTGGATTTCTTTCTCCAACGCAAGGGCAATGGTGGTTTTGCCTGCACCCGATAAGCCCGTCAGCCATATAACTTTCGGGTCTTGGCGCACTAAAAAACGTTTGCGATTTCGCCGTATGTAACTATTGAAATCGGTAAGTATCCGCATTTTCATTAGTTTTTCTCTTTTTGTTTCATGCTGCAAAAGTATAAAATATTATTCACTTGGGAGCGTATGATGTTATCTAATATAGCATTTATAGTGCTATAATGCATCCCGCGGCATCAAAATTCTTTGCAAGTCAATCCAATAATTCAGCATTGTAAACGTTTATCTTTCTAATTTTAGATACTTATTTGTTTCACCTATTATTCTTATTTACATGAAAAAACTCCTATTCCAAAGCCTTGTGATTTTTTTTGCACATAGTGGTGCCACCTACGCTCAAAGAGCCACACTAAAGTTTGATAAACTTGTTTACGATTTCGGAACCTTCAAAGAAGAAGGAGGCAAAGTGAAATGCCGCTTTACATTTAAGAATGATGGCGAGGACACTTTACGCATATCCACCGTGAAACCGGGCTGCGGCTGCACCACCGCAGAATGGACTAAAACAGGCGTGTTGGCAAAACAAAGCGGTTATGTAGATGCCGAATTCGACCCGGCACAACGCCCGGGGATTTTCAGCAAATCGCTTACCGTTTATTCCAATGACCAAAACCAACCTATCCTTTCGCTAACCATCAAAGGCCAGGTGCTTGCCAAACCCAAAGCAGTGATTGATTTGTATCCGATGAAGATGGGCAATCTGCTTTTCGAATCATCGCAATTCAATTTGACCAATGCCAAAAACAACGAAATCCGTTGCGACACCATCAAATATTATAACAATTGGAACAAACCCATCAACATTACCTTTAAAGATTTATCGGAGTCGCTCACCGCAGAGGCAGTTCCTCCAAGCATTAAACCCAAAAAAGAAGGCTTGATTATCATCCATTATGATGTTGCCAAACGCAATGATTATGGCTATATCTACGACCGCATGTTGTTGGAGACCGACGACAGCATCCAACCCGAAAAGACCTTAAACATTGCGATGAATATTGTTGAAGACTTCTCGAGCCTGACACCGCAACAGCTTGCAGATGCTCCAATCATTAAATTCGAAACCAACAATTACAATTTCACTTCTGCAAAACAAGGAGATAAAGTGGCATGTTCGTTCATATTTATCAACGAAGGCAAAAGCGACCTCATCATCCATAAAGTGAAAGCCTCCTGCGGCTGCACGGCAACAAGCCCCGAAAAAACAACGCTCAAACCCGGCGAAAGCAGCAAAATCAATGCAACATTCGACACGGCAGGCAAAAGCGGCAAACAGTATAAAACAATAACCGTGGTGACGAATGACCCCAAGAATGCCACCTTGATGCTCACCATAGAAGGCATGGTGGATAAACCCGAAACCCAAACCACACCTGACACCAATGCACCGACACATTGATCATCGGAAGACATAAAAAAAAACGCCCTGAAAGGTATCATTTCAGGGCGTTTTTATTTTACAGTTAAAAGGGGTTCTATAAATTAGATTTTTCGAGGCGGACAAGATTTTTAAAAGCGGAGTTTACTAAGGTAAATGAGCATTTTAAAAATTGAAGTCCAACGATGAAAAAGCAATTTATAGAATCCCGTAAGATTATCCGTTCATAAACAATAAGAACTCCTCATTGGTTTGAGCAAATTTCATCTTATCTTTCAAGAACTCCATAGCTTCCACAGGATTCATATCTGCCAAGTGATTCCGCAAAACCCAAATACGTTGCAGTGCTTCTTTTTCGTGCAACAAATCATCGCGACGCGTGCTCGAAGCAACAATATCAATAGATGGAAAGATACGTTTGTTCGACAATTTGCGCTCCAATTGCAATTCCATATTACCCGTGCCTTTGAACTCTTCGAAAATAACTTCATCCATTTTCGAACCGGTTTCAGTCAATGCGGTGGCAATAATAGTGAGTGAGCCGCCATTTTCAATCTGACGAGCAGCACCAAAGAACTTTTTAGGTTTCTGCAAAGCGGAAGCTTCAACCCCACCCGAAAGAACTTTTCCGGAAGCAGGAGCAACGGTATTATATGCACGTGCTAAACGTGTGATAGAATCCAACAATATCATAACATCGTGACCACATTCCACCAATCGTTTTGCTTTTTCAAGGACGATGTTTGCTATCTTCACATGTCTTTCTGCAGGCTCATCAAACGTTGAAGCAATCACTTCGGCATTAACGCTGCGTTGCATGTCGGTTACTTCTTCGGGACGTTCATCCACCAACAAGATGATGAGATATACTTCAGGATGATTAAAGGCAACGGCATTGGCAATTTCTTTTAATATCATGGTTTTACCGGTCTTAGGCTGCGCCACGATTAATCCTCTCTGACCTTTACCTATCGGGGTGAACATATCCATGATACGTGTGGTCATGGTCATGCTGGGATGTCCCGTTAGCTTCAGTTTTTTCTCAGGGAATAATGGTGTAAGATGGTCGAAGCTTACGCGGTCACGCACTACTTCAGGGCTACGTCCATTGATGTGTTCCACTTTAATTAAAGGGAAATATTTTTCTCCTTCTTTGGGAGGGCGAATCTTTCCTTTGATGGTATCACCTGTTTTCAATCCAAAAAGTTTGATTTGCGATTGCGATACGTAGATATCATCGGGCGAATTCAGATAATTGTAGTCGGACGAACGTAAGAAACCATAACCATCCACCATAATTTCTAACACACCTTCGCTAGAAACTATACCATCAAATTCGAAAGAATATTCTGGTTGTTTTTCGCGCTGTTGTGGTACGCGATTGCGTTGTTGGTTGTCGCGAGGGGGGCGTTCTTGATCGTTTTGTTTGTTATCTCCGTTAACAGGAGCAGGTGCAACTTCATTTTCAGATTCATTCTTTGCAGGTGCGCTATGCACGATTTCAGGTTCGAGAGGAGCAACGGCAGGCGTTACATCTTCCAGTCCGAAAACTTCGTTCACAGGGTTGCTATCCTCGCCATCCAATGATGGTAAGAGAAAATCAAATTTCTTTGCTTCTTCCTCAAAGAGTTCTTTTTTATAAACCATATCGGGGGAAGGTGTCTCCACTTTCGGAGCTATTTTAGGTTTTGGATCAGCAGGTGGAGGCGTATTACGCGTTTGTTTATGGTTCTTTGTGCCATAAGCAAACTTAGGATTCTTTGCAGCAGGTTTTTCGGCTTGTGTGGGTTTCACTTCAGATGCAGGCTTCGCTTTGAGCTCAGGATTGTCAATTCGTGTGCGGCGTTGGGTAACTTTTCTACGGTTGGCTCCGTTAGTTTCGGGGGCTTTGGGTTCGTGTTTGATTGCTTCGGGCTTAATCGCCTGAATGTCCAAAATCTTGTGTATAATGTCTTTTTTTCTGAGGTCTTCAGCATCGGAGATACTTAATTTCTCAGCAATCACACGCAATTCAGGAATTGTCATTCCATTGAGGTCAATGATGTTGTACATAAATGTTTAATTAGTTTTAAGGTATTATTTGTTCAGGTAAACAATAATTTGAAATTTCTTCGAATTTATTTTTTTGAGT
This sequence comes from uncultured bacterium, assembly GCA_903858655.1. Taxonomy (GTDB): domain Bacteria; phylum Bacteroidota; class Bacteroidia; order Bacteroidales; family CAIWKO01; genus CAIWKO01. The sequence continues at coordinate 8,558 of CAIOJS010000364.1, forward strand.
TTTTCAACAAACGAATGTTGTCGAAACTTGTTTAACAAGGATAATCGCTGCAAAAGTACATAAATAAATCTAATTGCAAGTAAAAATATTTTTTTTGTGAGTATTTTTCATTGTTTGTTGACCAATTTCACATCCAAAGCATCGCGCAAAGCATTCCCCGTAAGCATGAACGCCAGAACGGTGAACATGATAGCAATGCCTGGGATGATGGCTAAATAGGCAGAGTCGAGGATGATGTAGCCGTAATGTTCTTTAATCATCGTGCCCCACGAAGGCATGGGAGGCTGCACTCCTATGCCTAAAAAGCTCAAACCGGCTTCGATTAAGATGGCTGAGGCGAAATTTGCAGCAGAAATAACGATGACAGGCGACATTACATTGGGTAAAATATGGTGAAAAATGATGCGGCTGTGCTTATAACCTAAAGCAACGCCCGCTTCAACGAATTCTTTTTCGCGGATGCTCATAATTTGACCACGCACCACACGAGCAACATCAACCCACATGGTGAGCCCAATGGCGATGAATACTTGCCAGAAGCCTTTTCCCAACACAAACGTGATGGCAATCACCAATAATAAGGTTGGGATGGACCACACGACATTGATGAACCATAAGATGAGATTGTCAACCCAACCGCGAAAATATCCCGCTAAGGCTCCCAACAATATGCCAATCAGCAGGGAGATAAATACCGAAATGAAACCCACTGACAGACTTACCCGCGTGCCTATCATAATCTGACTGAGAATATCTCTGCCAAAACGGTCGGTGCCTAACAGGAAACGTTTGGAAACGATATGTTCGTTTTGGATTTGTTGGGTGAGTGCTGCGAGTGGTACGTTTTGTATCTGCCCGTCAACATCGGCAAATGTAATATTGTTACCTTTTATATATATGGCTTTGGTATCTTGAACAGCATAGACCACATCTGCCATGTTGAAGGTTTTGATTTCGCCTTCGTTGGGAGTCATGCCTGTGTATTCTTCAATAAAAATGCTGTCGTTGTGGAAATAATAGCGATGAATGGGGATGTAGTTGTAGTTTTGTTCTACGCCCGAAATCATTTGTTTGAAGAAGTTGGTGTGATGTTCGGGTTGGTTTTTGCGCACTTTGAGCATCGTGACCTTGAAGCCGGGTTTCTTGGTGTTGAGTTCGAGAAATTGGGCGTTGGCGAAGGGAGTGGGATCGGGCGTGATGAGATAACCCAACACAGCAACGAGAATCAGAAACACGATAAAACCCATAGACACCAAAGCAAAGCGATTCTTGAGCAGTTTGCCGAATGCCAGTTTGGATAAGGAGCCTGAGGATATGTATTGTTTTTTTCGGAACACTATAGGATTTTATGGTGCAAAAATACTATTTAAAACTGAAATGGAGGGGAAATTTGTTGTCTGTAAGAAATAAGGCTTTTAGGCTTTAGGCTATTAGACTATTAGGATTTAGGAGAAAACCACCTAGACACATAGGCACATAGGAGTTGTAAAAGTAGATAATATTGTGATAGGAAGGAGTTTTTTTTGATTTTTATTCTTAAGATGTATTTGAGAAAGAAGTGTAAGTGACTTATATGCTTGAAGTTGCTAATGAAAATGAAGATGGAAATCGTACTTGGAGCATCACCGTCGACCAAGATGGGTAAATACAACTGTATTGGAGCATCACCGTCGACAGGGATGGGCAAATACAACTGTATTGGAGCATCACCGTCGACAGGGATGGGCAAATACAACTGTATTGGAGCATCACCGTCGACAGGGATGGGCAATACAACTGTATTGGAGCATCACCGTCGACAGGGATGGGCATATACAACTGTATTGGA
>CAIOJS010000365.1 GCA_903858655.1 uncultured bacterium
AGGTACGACTTATCGAACTGCCTATCGTGCCATGATACATTTGCGCGATGCACTTGGTAAAAAGAATTGCGAAAAAGTTACTATTTCTGAATATGTTTCCTATCACGGTTTGAAATTTGATGAAGTTTCCGAAAGTTTAGACCTATAAAAATATAGTCAAATCTTGTCAAATCTTGTCAAATCTTGTCAAAACATGTCATTTTTGACATTGACAATTTGAAACCATAATACTTTTGTGTTGTTTTAAAAACAGCAATGAAAAAAATATTATTACTTGGTGGTATCGTTGGCATCGTTTTACTTGTCAAAAATTACGTGAGTACAGGTACAAAATTACTTGACTTAACTGGTATGCCTACCAAATTGCAATATGTCAAACAAGCCGGATTCTTCCAAAACATTGCAACCCAAAAATTCAAACTTGATTTTGCTATCAACAACCCAAATGAAAGAAGTCTTACGCTGAACAGATTGGCTGCTGATGTATATTACAAAGGCAAAGTAATAGCAACCCTTTATATTGCCAAAAACTTAAAGATACCAGGACGCGACACCGCAGTTTTGCAGGGAATTGAATTTTCTGTATCTGTGTTGAAAGTTGGAACCGAAATTTTTAAGATGCTATTCGATGGCGACAAAGTTGGCAAAGCTTTCAACATCAAAGGCACTATCACTGCGGACGGATTGAAGTTTCCTATTGATGAATCAATCAATTTGAGTTAATGAGTAACATTGCAAACATAGCAGCCACAACAATTGCAGCAGCAAGAAACAAAACAGTTTTGCGCACTCCTGACGGCGTTACCGAAGACATCATTCGTGAAATCTTAGCTACCGATAAAGTATCGCGTAAGGATACCAAAGATTTCGCAGGGCACTTGGTCGGAAACACTCCTATTCAAACGCTACAAAACAACTGGAATTTTGTAAAAGACAATATCAAATACGTTGTTGATCCTTCCGGTGATCAATATGTAAAAACTCCGGCGCGAACCTGGTCCGACAAATTTGCAGACTGCAAAAGCTATTCTATATTTTTAGCATCATTACTAAAAAACCAAGGCTTTGAATTTTCTTACAGGTTTGCCAGTTATGGCAGCACTCCAATTTATACGCATGTGTATATTGTGGTTCCACTAAATGGACGCGAGATAATTATTGATGATGTGATGCCAACGTTCAACTCTGAAAAAGCATATAATTTTAAAAAAGATATACCTATGACCAAAATATATAACATGTCAGGCATTGGAGCCGATTTGCCAAAGGTGACAAAAAAAGTTGATTTCAATTTCGGGAACAAAGATATTTCGGAGATGTCCGAAGGTGAGATGGATTTGTGGATTGCTCGTGATCGTTTCATTTCCAAAAAAGCAAACTTTGACAAAATCAAAGGCATCGGCTCCCTACAAGCTGAACGCGCTCAGGATACTATTGACATGCTTGAAGATGCAATTGAAGCTGTTCAGAAAGCCACAGTTAACGGCATTGGTGCGCTTACCAGTCCAGATTTGGATGAAGAGCTTATGACAATTGCGTTTCATGCAATTACAGGAATTTACAGCATCGCAAACGAAATTCATGGTATTGGAGCCACAAAGAAAAAAGCAGCACGTCAGAAACGCAAAGCGGATCGCAAAGAAATTCGCAAAGATTTCAAAGGTAAGGATCGTGCTACCAAGATGGCAGAATGGCGCAAAGCCAACGGAACCAAAACCGGAAAGTTCTTGCAAAAAGTCGCTACCAAAGTGAAAGCGGGTGCAAAAGCCTTTGCAAAAGTCTTATCAGCTCCTTTGCGTTTGATCTCGAAAGGTATTTTAGAAACAACCTTACCAAAGGCAGCACCTGCATTTTTATACTTATTTGTAACTGATCCGAACATCATTGCAAAGTTGCCAGAAGCCGCTCGTGAGAAACGCAAAAAACAAGAAAAGATTTTCAAGTTCATCGTGGACGGTGTCGGCATGAAAGAAAATCATTTGATGGGTATTTTACGCAATGGAATCATCAAACACATGGGCGACGAACCTGAAAAAATCATAGCGAAAGCAATGGCAGGTAAAGTTTCGGGCATTGGTGATATTTTCGATTCAGCAGGAAAGATTGCAGGCGGTTTCTTGACAAAGATATTTGACTGGTTGAAAAACCTTTTCAAAGGTAAAAAGAACAAGCAAAAAGAGCTTGACGAAATTGACCAAGCTAAAACAGAAGCAGAAACCAATCCTGCTACAGTTGTTTTTGATGCAACAAACCCCGATGAAAAAAGTACTGAGGTAGCTGCGGACATTCAAACACAGAAAAGCATGGGCAATGAACCCGACCCGATTGAAGAGGGAAGCACTTCCACTGATGATGGCGCGGGAGGTAAGTCTATTTGGAATTCATTCAAATAACAAATTTTAAAATTCATAATCATATAAACCAAAAATCATGAAAGCATCAAAACTTTTAAAGTATCCGAAAAAACCAAAGATGTCCGCATCGCTGACGGTAAAAAGCAATTTCCTTGCACGTTGCAAAGATATTGACAAAGAAAATGACCGCCGCATCAAAGAATATCATCATTTGAAGAAAGAAGAAGCCAAAATCAACGGTTTGATCTCTTCACACACGATGCACCCTAAACCGCATCGCACGACTGTAATTCAAAAATACAGCCGTAAAAAACGCTAACAACAAATTAAATTAACCAAAAAATACAAATAAGTTTAACCAAATACAAAACAAAATGAAAAAATTTGATTTCAAAAAAATAGGTATGCGCATTGGTGGGGTTGCCGCAGGTGCTGTGGGTGGCGAATTGCTTAATAAAATAGCATTTGTCGGGAATTTAAAGCCAGCATTGCGTGGAGGCATCAAGATTATTGCAGGTGCTGTATTACCAGAGTTTATGCCAAAGCAAGTTATGCTCGGACACATCGGAGACGGCTTGATTGCCGCTGGAGCCATTGACACTTACAACGGATTAACCTCTCCGCCTGTTGAAGGTTTGGAAGGTATCGGAGATCAATTTGATGACAAATTCGTTGTGGACAACGATTATGATCTGTCGGGAATTGAGGATTATGATCCTATCAATGGTATTGATCAAGAAAATCCTATGGGCGGTGTTGATGAATACGTTGAAAATTACGATCCTGAAAACTATTAAACATCGAAAAACAGTTAAACAATTCAAAAAAAATCAATATTAACTTAATCTTTTAAAAAAATGACACCAGCTCAATTAGCAGCAATGCGCAGAACAAAACCAGGTTTAAACGCACCACAAGGTAAAGGTATGATACCACAAGTAGGCGAACGCGACAGAGGCGTTTTTTCTGCGGCACAAAACAAGTTCAAAGAGCTTGGTTTGATTGCAACACCAGGCTTTATCCGTATCGAACAAAAAATCGTTGCAGGTAAAGGAAAGTATATCTTCAAAGTAACGAGAGATTCCAACAGTGATTCTGTTACCGAACAAAAGTTGGAACGTAACGATCAATTCATGTCTTCCCAGATTGGCTTGTTTCTGATGAAACGAGTTGATACCTATGCCGGCAGTGAAATATTGTGTACGTACCCTGACGTTACTATTTTCACTAACAGCACTAATGCTGCCCATTTGGAAGTTTTCTATAATGGCAAACTTTCTGTTACCATTGGTCAGACCAAATGGATCGAAGCACTTGACACGCGCAGATTTCGCAATGTGCCACAGCGTCAGGGACAGCCTGCAATTGCTTCCATTCAATCTGTGTTCATCAACGAATTACACGATAATGATGGCTTTTTCAAATTGACACCTCAAATCACAATTGATGGTGATGCAAAAAACGAAATTGCCATTGAAGCTCCTATCAACGCATCGCACATCGTTGTCGGTGCTGGAGCAGGAACAGAAAACTATCTTGTACTTATCATCCGTGGATTCTTAGGAACCATTAAATAGTATCTTTTCTCTTCCATATAGTTCATAGACCGAAAGAAGGCTACATCACATTGTAGCTTTTTTTTTCTAAAATTCATTTAAAAACAAAATCATGAAACCAATACAAAACGTTGAATTAATTGAAGTGCCAATTGTTGCAGGCGTTTCAAAATACAAAATTCCTACGCAAACTAATTTTCGTGGAAAAAAGATCACATTGATTGAAGCCATTGGCGAAAACATGTGTACGGTAACACCATTGGGGAAAGATGTTCTTAGCTTATTCACTCAAACAGGCTACTTGACACTTGATATTGGTGGTAAGGAAAAAGTAAAGCTATTACCTTTGAATTCCATTGATCCAAGTTCGATCACGTTTCCACGTCCGTTGGATGGCTTTGTGATCAATAATGACAAATCGTTCGTTGATTTTCCTGCATCAGCATTTGAAAGTGCTGACGAATTAAAATCATTTTTGTTATTATTCTATTTCGAAGATTAACAAGGTATGAAATCTATAAAAAATTTTGAGAATATTGAAATCCAATTGGATTGGGTTGATGATGGAAATAGAATCCAAATTCCATTTCATACCAATTTTCAAAATAAAAAAATAGTATTGATACAAGCCTTTGACGAACATGATTTTCAACGTGCACCGTCAGTTCGTAAAATGATTAAACTTGACTCTGTTCCAGGCTTCTTGACATTAATAGAAAAGTCAGGTGAAGCGAAAATCAAACAGATGCCTTTGATTTCTTTATTGTCGAGAAACATATTTAGCCGTCCATTGAATGGTCTCATTATTGATAATTCGCGTTCGTATATTGAATTTCCAGGCATTGTTATTGATGACACCTCCAAATCAAAAAGTTTTATTTTAGTATTTCATTTTGAAGATTAAGCTATGTTACAGGGAAGAAATAATGTAATTGAGTTTATCCGGTTAAATGATACTGCTTTTTGGTATTTGCGGCGTTCAGAGAAATCTGAACCTGTCTTTACTTCAGGCGACAAAGATATTACAATTGATGAAAGCATTACACGTCTAAACAGATGTATGGACATGCTTGGAACCGGCACGTATTTTATCGAAGCCTGGAGTACGGATGGACAAAAGAAGATGCGTAACAAAGATTCGTTTACGCTTGGTAATGGCAACGAATCAAATCAACCTATTTCTGGATTTCAGCAACCTATTCAGGACAACACACAAAACATCCACGATGCCGTTGCTGTTGCAATTGATAAACTCGAAAACAAATACAAAATTGAGAAGTTAGAAACGCGTATCAAGGAACTGGAGCATCAAAACAAAGAGTTGAACTCTGAAATTGATTCATGGGAGCATCGTGTACTTGGTAAGTTGACCCCTCATATCGGATCAATAATTGATGTCTTTGGATTGAAACCAAAAAATATACCTATTTCTGGAGTGGAGCAAAAGCAACCTAATAAAGATACACCTGAAAACATGTTCACGGATCAGGAAGCGTTGCGGCTCAATAGCGCGTTTGAAAAGTGGTCTAAAAATGAAAATGAATATGTGGCGATTGTTGAAAAAATTGCTGATATGGCAGAAAATGACACGGAAACATATTCGATTGCACGTATTATGTTGTTAACTGAAAAAGAAAAAGAAAAATGATAGAAGCAGCTTATCAAAACAAAACAGTAACGGCGATTGACAGCGTTGTTAATGTTCGTAAAATACCTGCGTTTAGTGGGGAGCTAATTTCTGGTTATAAGTCAGGGGTTGTCATTGGGCGTTCATCGGGCAATACATTGATGATGGGCACTGATAAATGGATACAGGTTAATTTAACTACACCTGTTAACGGTGTTGCTATGGGATATGTTGTAGAAACATACAAGGGCAGAGAAAATGTAAAATTGACCGAACCTGGAGCCAGTCCTGTTGCAGAAAAAAACGCACAGCCACTTCTTGACACTATTGTTGCAAATGACAAAAAAACCTATGCGCAATTATTGGATGTGTACAATGGATTGATGATTTTGAAAAAGCAAGGCATTTCGGTCCCTATAGATATAGCTGATAGATTAGTCACAACATACACAAGCCTGGCAAACCGTTCACGGAAATTGCGCAATATGCCAGAAATAAAATGTACGACCGGCAGCGCAAAAGACAAAGAAGTTGCCACGCAATTACAAAACTATGTTTCTGATAAGCGTCAGGGTGGCGGTGTGATGGGTTTTGATGATGCTGTTGGAGATTTTGGAGTTACACTATTAGTCATTATAATTATTGCGGTGATAGCTGCGGCGGCTGGTGGAGCTGCTGTTTATTATTCAATCAAACCGGATTACGATGATTCAAAAGTGGATTTAAAAGAATCTGATCTACTAAAAAAAGCACTTGGAACATTAACACCTGCTGAACAAAAAACTGTCAGGGATGATTTGAACAAGCAACAGGATGATGCTTACAACAAAGGAAAATTCAATCAATCATTCAAAGATTTCTTTTCAGGCATAGGTGGAAAAATTGTAATTGGAGCCATTGTATTTGGTGGGACACTTCTATTATTCAAAGGTAAAAAAGGCAAATAAGAATACTTATGTCAACACTACATGCACGATTATTAGTTATACGTATTTACAAAACGCGTGACAGTTCAAATCCCAAAATTATTCATACAGAATACAAACACGAACATGTAAACAAATCATGCGTCATCAAACCGGAGGGATGCAATTCAATTCAATTCAGATTAAACTGTTCTGATTATATAGCATCATATCAAATGTATAATGGTGACCCGCATATTAAAGTGCCATTTTTAGATGGTATCCTATCATTGACGACGCCTGTTATGTTTGATAATCCTGTTGACACAATAATTACAAGCGACTTCAAAATCATATTCAACGAATTAACCAGTGTATTTATTTAAAAGAGGGTTTTATGCCATTAATATTTATAAATAAAGTAACAGTAAACCGATCAGCATTTGCAGCCAAAGTAATTCAAATATCGAATTTGTTAGGCATTGATCCAAACTGGTTAATGATTATCATGAATTTTGAAAGTGGCTTGAGATCAAATATCGTTAACCCTGATGGCGGTGCTACAGGATTGATTCAATTTATGCCTGGTACAGCTCGTTCCCTTGGTACAACAACAGCAGCACTTGCAGCAATGTCGAATGTAGAGCAATTAAATTGGGTATATAAATATTTCAAACCAAAAGCCGGTCAGTTCAAATCCGGTGAAGATTTATATTTGTTTACCTTTTTTATGATTGCTGTTGGCAAACCTGATGATTGGGTAATACAAGCCAAAGGACTGTCCGCTCAAACTGTCGCAAAACACAATGTTTCTTTAGACTTAAATAAAGATGGAAAAATAACCATAGGTGAATGGAAACACGCATTACGTCTCCATTTGTCAAAATGGATAAAAGACAAATCTATTTTAGATATGTTCTTTGAAAAAAAAAAGTAGTGATCGGTGTATTTAGCTTTATCTTAGTTGGATTTATAGCCGCATATCTATATAAAAAACGATGAGGGAATTCATAATTCTATTTTTAACATCAATTTTTGGAGGTTCGGCTTCGTGGCTATTCTTTGTTAAACCTAAACGAAAAAAGGCGATAGCTGAGGCAAAAGGAACCGAGTTAGACAATATTGAAAAAGCCATTTCTATCTGGCGTAAGTTATTTGAAGAATCAGAAAAAAGACTACTATCGAAACAAGATCAATTTGAAAGAACGCAAAAAGAACACAGCAAAAAAATCAAGAATTTTGAAGAAAAAATATGTTTTCAAACTGATTGTAAAAACCGTATAAAATGAAAAATACAAAATTAATCATAGTAGCATTTTTATTGATGCTATTATCATCATCCTGCGCTGTCATTGATTCTATATTGCCAAATGGCATAAAGTATCACACCGTTGTTAAATATAACTACAGCGACACCCTGACCATAAAGAAAGATCGCTTTGTGGCGAAACTCTTAATTCAAAATGATTCGCTTTACATTTGGGCAAACTATCTTCCATCACAAAGCAAAAACAAAAAATTGAAAGCAGGCAAAGCCTCTGATGCTATAAATTTAGAACGTAGCGTTCCACTTACTTATATTTTCAGCAAGTAACTGGTCAGTAAATTTGGCATATTTCAATGTCATTTTTAGTGTTTTGTGCGACAATAATCGTGAAGTTACTTCAATAGGAATGCCAATTGAATTGCAGATAGTTGCAAAAGTGTAGCGTCCGCTATGAAATGTGATCCGTTTTGTGATCCCGATAAGCTCACACGCTGTTTTCAAAACTTGTCTTCCGTATTGCTCCGAAAAAGTATCAAAGAAAAGCATGTTGTCAAACGTTGCTGCAAATCGCTTTTTCTCAAAATCCATGTATTTCATAATAACGGCTCGTGTCGGTTCGCTGATGGGCATAATCAAGCGATCTTTTGTTTTGATGGTAGTTATGTCAATATAGCGAAAATTCTCTTTAAAATCGCTTAATTTCAGTTTCATAATGTCAGAGATACGTAAACCTGTAAAACATGAAAAAACAAATGGAAACAATACTTTTTTGATGTTCAAAGCAACATCTGAATCAATCAAGGCTGATAAACTTTTCAGTTCCTCGATTGTTAGAAATTCCTTTATAATATCTTTGTAATTTATTGTATAATTCAATTGTTTTTCTGAGGTAATGTAACCGCGCTTTTGTGCTTCGGTGAAAAGCGTTTTGATAATCTTAATTTCTTTGGCTACGGTATTGTGTTGATTCTTCAATACATTTCTAAGATGCTGCTCGAATCTATTGATGAAATTATAATCAAGTTGTTTAAGTTGGATAGCAGCTTCAAACCGCTCAATCTTAACCATGCAATTATTATATCGCTTAATGGTATTGGGAGCGAATACGGTTTGCTTTTCTTCTATAAAAAACCTCATAAAATCAATAAGTCTGGAATTGTTGAAATTTGCTTTATCCAAATACTCAATTTCAAAATTCTCAAAAGTAACAGGCACGTCTGACATGTTGAATTTATAGAGAATATCCTTTGCTTTGAAATATGCTTTTTCAATCAGATCGTTTTTATGGGAGTGTTCTTTGTCTTTTCTGTTTACACGTTGTTTTTTCCTGTCCCAGTTTTCAGAAAGAACGCTGATGCCTGTCGAGTATATTTTGTATGCTCTATACACAGTAATCCGAAGATAAATTTTTTGTTCTTTATCCTTTTGCAATGCGCTTATCCGTAGCCAAAGATTGATTGTTGCCGTTGTCATGTTGTTACAAATTACTTTCTTTTTTATCTTGTAACAACAAAAGTAATAATAAAAAACCGAAAACAACACAAAACAAACTTTTGTTTTCATGTGTTATTTTTTCACGATCTCGCAAACACAGCATACTATAATTTTTAATTGTGTTTTTTTGTGTTTCAAAGTTGTTCCGCCAGGGGTCGAACCTGGACTCTTCTGATTCAGAGTCAGACGTGTTGCCAGTTACACCACGGAACAATGAGGATGCAAAATTATAAAACTTTCGGAAATAAAAAATATTTTTCTCAATTATTTATTTTCCGGTTTTCTGCCACGCGCCTTTTAATCCTACTGTTTTGTTCAGTATCAATTGCTTGGGAGTGCTGTCAATATCCACACAGAAATAGCCTGTGCGCTCAAACTGAACGATAGCACCTGCTGCAATTTGTTTAATAAAAGGTTCGGCATACGCCGTAATTATTTTCAGTGAGTCGGGATTGAGATTCGACCTGAAATCTTCGCCTTCGGCAACCATTTCCGGATTTTCGGGGAGAAACAATTTGTCGTACAAACGGGCTTCGAACTCCACTGCATGTTTTGCCGATACCCAATGTATGGTTCCTTTCACTTTGCGATTGCTTTCGGGCATGCCGGTGCGGGTGTTTTCATCGTAGGTGCAGTGCAATTCTTTGATGCTGCCGTCGGAGTTTTTAATCACATCCACACACCGAATGATATAAGCGCTTTTCAAACGAACTTCGTTGCCGGGCGATAAACGGAAAAACTTATGTTGCGGAATTTCCATAAAATCGTCTTGGTCAATATACAATTCTCTTGAAAATGGCATCTTGCGCGTTCCCGTTGTCGCGTCTTCGGGATTATTCACCGCATCCAAAAATTCTTCTTGATTTTCCGGATAATTAGTCAATATGAGTTTGATAGGCTGCAGCACCGCCATGATGCGTTGCGCCTTTTTATTCAAATCTTCGCGCAAGCAATGTTCCAAAAGCGACACATCTATCACATTGTCGCGTTTTGCCACACTGATGATTTCGGCAAAATTCTGCAATGATTCAGGGGTATAACCTCTGCGACGCAAGCCACAAATGGTAGGCATACGCGGATCGTCCCAACCGTTCACCACATTTTCTTGAACCAAGGAAAGCAATTTGCGTTTGCTCATCACCGTATAATTGATATTGAGTCGAGCAAATTCTATTTGTTGCGGAGCATAAATCTCCAACTCCTGAATAAACCATTCGTATAAGGGGCGATGTACTTCAAATTCAAGTGTGCAGATAGAGTGGGTTATGTGTTCGATAGAATCGCATTGCCCGTGGGCGAAATCATACATCGGATAAATGCACCAAGCATTGCCTGTGCGATGATGTTCAGCATGCAAAATACGATACAAAATCGGGTCGCGCATCAGCATATTGGGCGAAGCCATATCAATGCGAGCACGCAACACTTTAGTCCCATCCACAAATTCGCCTGCTCTCATGCGGGCAAACAAATCTAAATTTTCATCAACACTTCGTTGTGCATACGGACTTACAGAGCCTGCCGTTGTTACAGTTCCTCGTGTAGCAGCAATTTCTTCTTGCGTCAAATCGCATACATAAGCTTTGCCTTTTTTAATCAAGGTGACCGCATATTCATACAAGGTTTCGAAATAATCGGAGGCATAATATTCTCCATCCCAATTAAAACCGAGCCATTTCACATCTTCTTTGATAGAATCCACATATTCCGTATCCTCTTTGGTTGGGTTGGTGTCGTCGAAACGCAAATTGCATTTGCCGCCATATTTTTTTGCCAATCCGAAATTCAAACAAATAGATTTTGCATGACCAATATGCAAATATCCATTCGGTTCGGGAGGGAAACGTGTGTGTACCCGTTTGCCGTATTTCTCTGTACGAATGTCTTCTTCGATAATTAGTTCGATAAAATTCAGCGATTTGCTTTCGCCTGATGTTAGCTCTGTATTGTTTGTTTTGTTGGAATCTTCCATAATTCAGTTTTCTTAAACGGCTGCAAAGATACGATTTTTGAATGGTTTTAAACGATATGAGGCACACAATTTCGAAAAGTATTACAGCAAAAATCTCAAGTCCAAACGCATTTATTCGTACCTTTGTGTTTTTTAAAATATGATTTATGGGGAAAATATTTTTGGAGAACATGGAATTCTATTCATATCACGGTTGTTTTGCCGAAGAGCAAATTATTGGCAATCGTTTTTTGGTGGATGTTGTTGCCGACGCCGACACTTCTGAAGCTGAAGCTACTGACGTGCTCTCCACCACGGTTAATTATCAGGAAATATATACCATAGTGAAAAATGAAATGGCGATTACCTCCAAACTTATGGAACATATCGCTTCGCGGATTGGCATTGCGGTGAAGAAAAGATTTCCTGAAATCACGCATTTGAGTGTAAAGGTGTCGAAAATGAATCCTCCCCTTGGCGGGAAACTCGACAAAGTGAGTGTTCAAATTGAATTGTAAAATTAATTTGGTGATATTTTATTTATGAAATCTTTCGGAATGCTTATTTTCCTGCTTATTGTCCTTTCGGTTCATTCTTTGGTGAACTTTTATATCTTCTATAAAGGCTGGCATGGTTTGGAGCTTTATCGAGGCTTTCGACCGTATTATATTGGAGTTTTTATTTTCTTTTTTCTGGCATATATTGTTGCCCGAATTTCTGAAAGCTTTGGATATTCTATCATTACTGAGATACTGAATTGGTCAGGCTCGTTTTGGTTTGCAGCCATGTTGTATTTCTTTTTTATTATCTTATTTATTGATATCATTCGCTTGGCAAATCATTGGATACATTTCTTGCCGGCAGGTTTTTATGTGGATTATGCTAAAACAAAATTCATCATTTTGGTGAGTGCTTTTAGCTTGGTCGCGCTTTTGATTCTTTATGGATATATAAATGCTTCCATAGTCGTTATAAAGAATTTGGATATCACGATTCACAAAAAGGTCAAGAATCATACGTCTTTGAAAGTGGTGCTGCTTTCCGATTTGCATTTGGGAACTATCATAGGTCCGAACAAATTGGGGAGAATCGTTGAGAAAATTAATATCTTGAAGCCTGATATTGTTTTGTTGGCAGGCGATGTGGTGGACGAAAATATCAAACCCGTTATCAAAAAGAATCTTGGTGTTTTGCTCGAAAACATCGTGGCTAAATATGGCGTGTATGCCATCACCGGCAATCATGAATTTATTGGAGGCGTGGGTCCTGCTGTTGCTTATTTGGAGAAACATAAGGTTACTTTCTTACGCGACACGGCTGTGTTGATTGATAGTGCTTTTTGGTTGGTGGGTCGCAACGATAAAGATATGGTACGTTTCACAGGGAAACAGCGCAAGCCACTCGATGAACTGATGAGCACGGTGGACAAAGCCTTTCCCATCATTCTGCTCGACCATCAACCGTTTAATTTAGAACAAGCAGCAGCAGCAGGCGTTGATTTGCAATTGTCTGGACACACACACAACGGACAAATGTTCCCATTGAATTTGGTTACCCGCGCCATTTATCATCCCGATTGGGGCTACCGCAAAATCAACGACACACAGTTTTATGTTTCTTGCGGCGTGGGCACTTGGGGACCGCCTGTGCGCATTGGAAATCATCCCGAGATTGTCAACATCCGAATAACATTCAACTAATCGTCACTTTTTAGTACTTTTGCAAAAAGACCTCCTGTGAATCTCACCGAAATATTAATGTTTGCCGGTTTCAACATCTTTGTGGTGCTGATGCTCTTTTTAGATTTAAAAGTCATCGGCAAGAAAAACCATGTCGTGAAGTTCAAAGAGGCTATTCTTTGGTCTATTGTATGGATATTGATTTCTATTTCATTTTATTTTCTCATTCGGCATCATGGCGAATGGATACACGGCATCAAAAACAAAGCAGATATTCAACTCAAAATTGATAAGTATAAACAGCCCATACAAATTGACGGGCTATCGTATGAAGATGCACTCGAAGTTTATAATAGGAACCTTTCACTCGAATACATTACCGGTTATCTCATCGAAAAATCCCTTTCGGTTGACAATTTGTTTGTGATGATTATGATCTTTTTCGCCTTTGGCGTACAGAAAAAGTATTACAAACGCGTCTTGTTTTGGGGCATCTTGGGGGCTTTGGTGATGCGCTTCATATTTATCTTTGGAAGCGCGGCTATCATCCAACAGTTCTATTGGTTTCTCTATCTTTTCGGAGCTTTGCTGATTTATACAGGGATAAAAATGTTTGTGGAACCCAACAAAGCCGAAGAAAAAATGGATGTAAGCAAGCATCCCGTGGTGCGCTTTGCTGCCAAATATTTGCGGGTGTATCCCAAGTTTGTTGGGAATCATTTTTTCATCAAGAAACCTCGGGGGAAGTTCTATTTCACACCTTTATTTATTGTGGTTTTGGTTATCGAGTTTTCGGATATTATTTTTGCCACCGACAGTGTCCCCGCTATCTTCTCAATCACCGCTGACCCTTACATCGTTTTCTTTTCCAATATTTTTGCCATCATGGGCTTGCGCTCTTTGTTTTTCGTTTTGTTGAATGTCATCAATGTGTTTCACTATTTGAAGCATGGTCTGTCCATTTTGCTCACCTTTATCGGGTTCAAACTCATCTTTAACGAATGGCTGAAAGAAATGGGATTCACCACGGCTATGTCACTTTATATAATAGTCGGGATATTGCTAATAAGCATCTTAACATCTTTAGCTTTTCCCAAAAAAGAAAAGACAACATGATTGGCTTTATTTTTGCTATAGATGATGCAACTCACAATGAGAATGAATAATATTATTTTGGTGAGTATTAAATATCTGCTGTTATGAAAAAACTAATTTATATCTCGATGGTGCTCCTTTTGATGGTAGGATGCACTTCCTCCAAAACATTTTTGGAACGAGGTAATTATAGTATGGCGGTCAACAAAGCCGTCAAGCACCTTCAAAAGAAACTTGATAAAGAAAAGGAGATTGCTGTCCTGAAGCTTGCTTTTAGCCAAGCCCAACAACAAAACCTCGACCGCATTGCCTATCTGCGCAAGACGGGACAACCCGACATTTGGGCGGAAGTGTTTTCCAATTATAACCAACTGAAGAACCGTCAAAATCTCGTGAAGACACTCAATCCTGTGGTGTTGGTTGCCATAGGTTTCGAGATGGTGAATTACGACGACGCTATTATTGAAGCGCAGA
This sequence comes from uncultured bacterium, assembly GCA_903858655.1. Lineage (GTDB taxonomy): Bacteria > Bacteroidota > Bacteroidia > Bacteroidales > CAIWKO01 > CAIWKO01. The sequence continues at coordinate 14,403 of CAIOJS010000365.1, forward strand.
AAAAAGCCAGCGAATATTTTTATGTACATGGCAAATCCCTCTTGGCGAAAAACGAGAAAATTGCTGCTCGCGATGCCTATGAGGAATTTATCAACGTGAAAAACTATTACGCCAACTATAAAGATGTGGACGATTTGTTGCAAAAAGCAAAATCTTTAGGCACATCTCATGTGTTGTTTATGATGCAAAACAATTCTTACACCGCCTTGCCAAAGGATTTCGAAAACGAATTTATGTTCGTTTCTTTGGATGATATGAATTCCCAATGGGTGCTGTTTGACACGCAGGAGCAAAAAGACATGGTGTATGATTATGCCATAGTGCTCAACTTAAAAGTGATTGATGTGTCGCCTGAACGTCTGAAAGAGAAAAATTGGGTTGAGTCTAAAGAAGTTCAAGATGGCTTTATTTATAAATTGGATAATCATGGCAATGTGATGAAAGACACTGCAGGCAACGACATCAAAACGCCCAAATACATCCGAATTTCTTGCGATGTCGCCGAAATTGCACAAAACAAAGAAGCTGTGTTGTCGGGGCGAGTTGATTTTTATAACAACATCAGCAAACAATTGCTACAATCCGAGCCTATAACTGCCAACTCCGTTTTCAACAATATGTATCTTGTCACTCATGGTGACTTGCAAGCATTGAATCCCGAAACGCAACGTCGTTTGGGTAATGGTCCTATGCCATTTCCAAATGATTTTGATATGATTATGATGGCAAAAGAATACCTGCAACATGCTTTGACAGATGTTATTCGACGTAAGAAAACGATATTGCTGTAAGCCTTAGAACTTTTTTTAAGAGAAGCTTATCACTGCCCCTTCGAGTTTTTATTTTTCAAAAGCATATCCACATAGCGCAACGGTTTGGTTATTCGCCACGATTTGGAGCTACGAAGGCTTAAGTTTTCTTCTTTTTCTTCCAAAATGATTCGGTCTTTTTCCGCCAATTGCTGCTGCAACACATCTATGTGCGCCGCCAACTCATTGGCTTTTTGTATAGATTCATTTGTTTTTGCGACTTCCGCTTCATTTTCTTGCTTAACCTGCTGAATCTCTACATCTTTATCCGCCAATTTCTGATGCACGATGTCTATATAGGTAAATGCCTTATCAGCCATCATAAACGACAAATTCAAATGCTCCAATGCAGCTTCCCATCGCGCTGTTTTCTGCGGAAGCTCATCAAAATCCTTTTGATTGTCGAGAGTCAACGACATGACATTGGCAAAAACATCTCGCAAAAAATCAGAACTCCTTTCATGACTCATCAAATCCTCATAACGAAACTCGGCATGTCGCAAATTCGGGTCAAGAAACTCCGATTGGAACATTTCGAGGACTGTTGTATCTATCTTTAGACGAAACTTCACTGCAATTCTGTTCAATTCATGACTCGCATCTTGCAATAGCTTATCATAATCCACTACCACAAAATCATTCCCCTCGATGCCCGACAAGCTTTTAATCACATGAATGAGCCACAACAAATGACTCTTTTCCATATCTATGCCATTCCGATTGGCTAAAGAAAGTGCCACACTAATCGGATGACGCACCGCTAAAATATAACTGACATCATAATTTCCCGCATCAAAAACTTCTTTCCAAAACGCTAAAAGTTTCGATATGCGCGGATCTTTAAACCCAAATATAGGCGTGTGAAGCGTCTTTTGCTGAAGCAGGGCGGCGGCTCGTTGGAAGAAACCATCGCGTTTCAGTTGTGCAAAGTCTTCTTTTTTAAGTAAAGAGAGCTGATGCCAATCGTTATTCAATGCCTTCAGCATCTCAACATTCAACTCATTGATATCTATATCTTCCCAAAAGCCCTTATCGTTGTTCCCCGCATCGGGTAGCATCAATCGGTCGCCAAGGTCAACGCCCATCACCTGCAAACCTCGCGTAATGGCGCTTGTCCCGCAGCGATGCATCCCCAAAACCACTATAAGTCTTTTCTTTTCCGATGTGTTCAATTTATCCATTTACTTTTACAGTTTGTAAACCCCCAAAGGAGTACTTCTATTTCTATGCTTTCGCAAATAATTATCTTTATACAACACTATGCCCAACCTAAATATTTCACAAAAAACAAAAATCTTTTTGTCAGGTCAATTATATTCTGTACGTTTGACGTGTGAAATCAAACAACAATTTCGATGTGTAAAATTACAAATAAAAATGAAACGAGAACAATAAATTCGATTATTTTCTTTCATGCGAAACTTTCTCATCCCACCAAAATAATCAAAATGCCTGTAAATACTAGACTTACAGACGCCCAATCCCTTTATGTCTCCAAACGCATTGCACACAAAAATTCCTTATAAATCATGGACGTCATTCTCCCATCTCATCTTCAAAAGCTTTACGAAACCGTAAAAAAAGGCGCCAAAGGCTTCCATATTCGTAGCGTCAAGCCCCATCTTGATATCCTAACCGAATATGGCGCGCAATGCAAAAGCGTCACCGTGCTTGGCATAGAAACCGGCTGCTCCTGCGTTGCTTTTCTCGCTTCGGGCTGCAAAAAACTCGCTGCCTATGATGCCAACATCCATCCAAACCTCAGCCTCGTCAGGCAAGCCGCCCAACACGACGGCATCCCCTTCCGCCTCATCCAAAAAGACAATCTCAAAGCCAAACTCCGCCGTACCGACCTTTTGTTTATTGATACCGACCATTGGTACGGACAAATAAAAGCCGAACTCGAACGCCATCATGGCAGCGTGAGCCGTTGGATTTTGATGCACGACACCGAAACTTTCGCCTTCGTGAACCCCTTCGACGGGCGCCCTGGTATGCGTGCCGCCATCTTCGAATTCCTCGAACAACATCCCGAATGGGACCTCAAAGACCACTTCGCAACAGGCGACGGACTCACCATCTTGGAGCGCATTGTGCCACTAAAGAAAAGGTGGATATTCTAAGGGAATAGAAACTAAATGCAGCCTGATATAGTAGCAAACTACTGTTTATTTAGTTCGAAGATACAAACTTGGAACATCAGATTTTTTAGTTCTGAAGGGATGATATTATTATAATATCAACCAAACATGTTATATCTTTCTCATTTGTATAGCTTTGTCTTCCCAAATCGTAAGCCCAATCTTAAACCTATTTGTCCTGATAATGAAAAACCGCCCCCTTTGAATGCTTGAGGTGGATCATAATTTACAAGGTATGTACCATAGTTAATACCTGTGGTTTTTTCAATTGACCTGCTGACAGTTCCACCCCGATACATAAATCCAAAGGAGATAAAAGCATCGAACAGAAATCTTTTTATAGGTGGCGTTTGCACACCAAACATAATATTCAGATGAACGGCTGTACTTTTTTCGCTTTGATACGCATAATTTGCCCTGTAATAATAATCGCCGGGTTCATCATTTATAAAAATCCATTTGTTATGATAGTTATAGTAGCGAAAGCAAAGTTGCGGACCGATATACAGATTCTTCTTTTTAGATATAAAGAACTTGGGGATAACTTCTATGCCGAACCCTTTGCGGTTATAATAAGAATGATCGAACCAAGATTGATTGGATGATTTCAAGAAACTGAATTGTGCAAAAGCCATATCATAGCTTGCGGATTCGGTATAAGGTCTTGTGTATAAAATACCGACTCCCACATCAATACAGAAGTTTCGTTTTAATGGAATTTCAACACTCAGATTGATTTCATTGAGGAGGTCTCTCACTAGATTGGTTTTTAAACCATAGCGCAAGGGGCAGGTGTCGAGGGCAGCAAAATGTTCAATCCTGCGCAGTCTTTTCCTTTCCAAGTCGGCAGCATATTTTTCGGATGAAATGTTTTTGAAAAAAGGATTCGGAATGTGTTGTGCATTTTCAGAAAACGATATGATTTTGATAAGATTTCGAAAATCATAATAACTCATAATGGTAAATCTGCCACTACTATCGTATATGACCGGCTTGGTTTTTCGATGTGTATAATGACAGGAATCAGGAAAATGCGTCATTACAAGAGCACTTATATCGGAAGGATACACACGGGTTGTATCAAGCAGCAGATAGTGTGCATTGATTTTTCGGAGTACAGCTCTGTGCATCGCGTTTTGTTTGTCGGTCCATCTAAGCTTTCTTGGGATTTTATACGGTACATATTTTAGTACCGTCCCGTTTGGGGTTTCAAACTTTAGCTTAAAAACCACTATTGTATCTTTCAGCCTGTAAGGTTGGGCGGATAATAAACTACTAACACACAATAAAGCTATCAAAAGAATATTTTTTTTCATTGTAATGACGTCTAAAGGTCCGCTAGCATTGATTGGTAATTCCTTGTTTGATTGATTTTCTATTTCAGACTTCAAAAGTACATAACATTTCCCAAATAAAAACAAAAAACATTTTTTTAATCACATCTTTTTCTTCATCCCCTTACCAAAATAAAATTCCCCCTCATCAAATAATCAACTGCTATCATCAAGCAACTATCTTACCCCATTAAGAACTTAACTACTGCCATCAAGAAGCTAACTCCTGCCATCTAAGGATTAACTATCGCCATCAAAACAACTCACTACTGCTATCCGGTTTTTGACTGCGATGATTTCCTTATTAAATGATAGCAGTCAAAGAGTAAGTAATAGTAGTCAGTTATTAAGACATCATTTATAATTGTCGTAACAGCCTACATGGGTTTCAACTGCGAGCACTTTGCGATTTTTACATATCTCTTAGTCGTTATTACATCCTAGAAATTTTTTTTCTACGATCATTTAATCGTTATCACATGCTAGAAAAAATATTTCTAGGAGTATTTAATAATTTATACATGTCATTTAATTGTTTTCACATATCATTCAATTATTTTCTGAGGCTACTTAATTATTTTCTGAGGCTACATAATTACTAAGACATATCACTTTATGATTTTTACATGTCATTTAATTATTAAGTACAATCAATTAATCCCTAAGACGTGTGTGATGCTTGTTTTTTTCTATTACTTCATTATTTTCTGACAGGAATAAAAAAAGGAAACGCTATTTGGTTGATAAATAGCATTTCTAAATTTTAAAAGTGTATATGTAAATTATTGTAGGGCTCTTGTTGTTTGTTTAGCATGCCTCCAAGAGAGACTTGGTTTTGTCGCCTGACATCAAGGTCTAACATCATACAAATGCCTGATATGTATGGCAATGTCTTAATTAATTCATTCCTATCAATGTACGTTAGATGGCAATCAATGTACGTTAGATGGCGATCAATGTACGTTAAATGGCAATCAATGTGCGTTAAATGGCAAGTAATGTGCGTTAGATTGAAAGTAGTGTGCATTAAATGCCTATCAGTTTTCGCTTCCTGCATCACATTGAAAGTCGGAGTGCGACTCCAAGTCGTGCCACGACTACCAACCCAAATCTACGGGTTTTCTTTGTGCGCCTTTGTGTCTTAGTGTCTTTGTGGTTTTCTTCTTGGATCTTGGTATTTGGTGTTTGGATCTTGGTATTTGGTATTTGGAGCTTGGTATTTGGAACTTGGTAATGACCACCTAATGACAATAACATCAAAATATCCCCTCCCATTTCTTCCAAAATGCGTAACTTTGCAAAATATTTAATCTCTCATTATGGAAACTGTAGTTAGTGGCATACGTCCCACCGGAAACCTTCATTTGGGCAACTATTTTGGTGCCCTTCAAAACTTCGTCAAGATGCAAAACGAGCATCGTTGCTTTTTCTTCATTGCTGATTATCATTCCCTCACCACGCATCCCACTCCCACTGATTTGCATGGCAATGTGCGCAATGTATTGGTGGAATATCTCGCTTGTGGTCTCGACCCCGAAAAAGCGACACTCTATGTGCAAAGTGACTTGCCCGAAACCGCCGAACTCTATCTCTTTCTCAACATGAACGCCTACTTAGGCGAGTTGGAACGCTGCACCTCATTCAAAGATAAAGCCCGCACCCAACCCAACAACGTCAATGCCGGATTGCTCACCTATCCCACCCTGATGGCGGCTGACATCATCCTCCACCGCGCCTCCAAAGTGCCCGTGGGCAAAGACCAGGAACAGCATTTGGAGATGACGCGCACCTTTGCCAATCGCTTCAACCGTTTGTATAAAGTGGAATACTTTCCCGAGCCTATTGCCTTCAACTTTGGCGAAGATTTGACAAAAGTGCCCGGACTGGATGGCAGCCTCAAGATGAGCAAATCGGAGAACGAAAACTCCTGCATCTTCCTTGCCGATACCCCCGAATCCATTCGCAAGAAGATCATGAAAGCCACTACCGATGCAGGACCTGCCGAGCCGAATCAGCCGAAACCGCAAGCGATAGAAAACATCTTTGGTTTGATGAAAATTGTGTCGCCACCCGAAACCTTACAGCACTTTCAGGAGCTGTACAACACGTGTCAGATACGCTATGGCGATATGAAAAAGCAATTAGCGGAGGATATGGTAGCCTATATTTCGCCTTTCTCCGAAAAGATAAGTGGATTAGCTGCGGATAAGGATTATTTGCGCAAAGTGGCGAAACTCGGAGCCGAAAAAGCTCACGAAAGCGCTGCCAAAACCATGCGCGAGATACGCGAAATCATCGGCTTCAAAGCCTTCTAAACGAAACGGAAATAGACGTATATCTTCCCGAAGTTGTCGCGGTCTTTCTCGATTCGGTGATACAGCTTCTTGATTTCCTTTTGGTCAAGAAAGCGCAGCACCTTCTTCTTAAGTTGTCCGCTGCCCTTGCCGGGGATGATTTCCACCCAATCTATCTTGCGCTCAATGGCTTCTTCAATGATATCGTTCAAGGCTTTGTCTATCTTATAGCCTTTGTTGAATATCTCGTGTAAATCTAATACTAGTTTCGACATCTTTTTTCTAAGGTTTAATGCAGCAAAGATACATCATAACACCGACATAGTGCACAATAATTTTACATAAAGATAGACTGCCTCTGAAACTTTTTTGGTGGAACATCATAAATATTTCAGTAATTTTGCTGCATTATGCCGCAGAATCATTAATTTTGTATAAAATCTTTATATGTATGCAACCGGTTAAATCTTTTTTCGTCTTATCCACATGGATGCTCCGAGTATCTTTACTCCTGATGGTCTATGTTTTGTTCTTCTCAGCCTTGCGCTCGCCCGACTTCAGCAGCATTCCGTTTTGGATAGCAGCGGGTTTCGCGCTGTTCAGTATGTTGCTGTTCATCGGTGCGTTCATGAAAAAGAGTGCCATGACGGTGGTGTCTGCGCTCTTTCTTTTATTGGGTTGCATCTATGAAGTGGTGATGCGCTTCGGGTTCAACAAGGACAATCCTGTGGCGATGTTTTTTGTGTTTGGCGCCATCGCGCTGTTTTTCTTTTCAAGTGGGAACAAGAAGAAATGAAGCTTGGGGATTTTTGAATTGAGATGTATGAATTTTGAATTATAAATGATTAAGCCCATACCAATTACCTTTTACCCTTTACCAAATACCCTTTACCAATTATCAACGAATCTATTAATCTACCTACTCATTGAACGAAACAAATCTGAAGACCGAACGCGCCATACTTATAGGCGTGATTACGCCACAACAAAATAAGGAGCAAGCCACTGCCTATCTCGACGAACTTGCTTTCCTCCTGAAGACGGCGGGCGGAGTACCCGTGAAACAATTCGTGCAAAAGCTCAACATGCCCGAGCCGCGCACCTACGTGGGCAAAGGAAAGATAGAGGAAATCAGCGCCTATATCCTCGAAAACGACATCAACCTCGCGGTGTTCGATGATGAGTTGAGTCCATCGCAGATACGCAACATCGAGCGCGCCTTGGGCATCCGCATCATTGACCGCAACAATCTGATATTAGACATATTTGCCTATCGGGCACGCACTTCCTACGCCCGCACTCAAGTGGAGTTGGCGCAATATCAATACCTGCTGCCACGCCTCACGGGGATGTGGACCCACTTAGAGAAACAACGCGGCGGCATCGGCATGAAAGGTCCGGGGGAGAAGGAAATTGAGACTGACCGTCGGGTGATTAAGGAGCGGATTTCGCTGCTGAAAGAGAAGCTGAAACAAATTGACAAGCAGAAAATCACGCAGCGGAAGAACCGCACGGGGATGATACGCGTGGCGTTGGTGGGCTACACCAATACGGGTAAATCCACGCTGATGAACCTGCTGAGCAAGTCGGAGGTGTTTGCTGAGGACAAGCTGTTTGCCACCTTGGACACTACGGTGCGCAAGGTGGTGGTGAAGAATATGCCCTTCCTGCTGTCGGACACGGTAGGGTTCATACGAAAGCTGCCGCATGCGCTGATAGTGTCGTTTAAGTCCACCTTGGATGAGGTGTTTGAGGCGGATGTGTTGATACACGTGGTGGATATCTCCCATCCCGGCTTCGAGGAGCAGATGGACGTGGTGAATCAGACTTTGGGCGACATCAAAGCCAACGACAAACCGATGATAACCGTGTTTAACAAGATAGATAACTACACATACGTGAAAAAACACGAGGACGATTTGACTCCCGCCGGGAAAGAGAATCTCTCGCTGGAAGAGCTGCAGAACACCTGGATGGCACAAAAGCCCGGGACTGCCATCTTTATCTCTGCGACCAAGAAGATCCACTTTGATGAACTGAAGACGCTCATCTACGACGAGGTGAAAACGATGCACGCTAAGATATATCCCTATAATAACTTTTTATATTGAGCGTTTTTTAGCATTATACCTATCTTTGCTTCTCAATTCGAACCATGGACTCAAAACTATCTGTCGTCATTATTACGTTTAACGAAGAGCGCAACATCGCGCGCTGCCTGGATTCTGTGAAAGATGTGGCGGACGATGTGGTGGTGGTTGATTCTTTTTCTACGGATAAGACGAAGGCGATTTGTTTGGAGAAGGGTGCCCGCTTTGTGGAGCATGCCTTTGGCGGACATATTGAGCAGAAGAATTGGGCGATTACGCAGGCGCTGTATCCGCATGTGCTTTCGTTGGATGCAGATGAGGCGTTGGATGAGCGCTTGGTGGCGTCTATTACAGCAGCCAAAAAGGAGTGGAAGCATGATGGTTACAGCATGAATCGTTTGACGAACTATTGCGGGAAATGGATACGCCACAGCTCCTGGTATCCCGACAGAAAATTGCGTTTGTGGGACAGTCGCAAGGGGAAATGGGGAGGCACAAATCCTCATGACAGGTATGAAATGAGTGCCGACAGCTCGTTGGGGTTTTTGGAAGGCGACATCTTGCATTACTCGTTCTATACCATCAAAGACCATTTGAATCAAGTGGCGAAGTTCTCGGAGATTGCGGCACAAGCGTATTTTGCCGAAGGAAGAAAAGCCATGCTCCTGAAAGTCTGGATTTCGCCCGCGATGAAGTTTTTTAAGATGTATTTCCTGAAGTTAGGTTTTCTGGATGGATACGTGGGCTTTGTGATTGCGCGCATCTCGGCTTATGCCAATTTCATTAAGTATGCCCGTCTGCGGCAATTGCGAAAGGCTTCACGAAGTGTATCTCATTGAGTTGGTAATCCTGATGTAGTGGACGGCGATTAGCATTCGGGAACACCGAGATGGGGCTATCGTAGCATTCCCCGAAAGGGAAATAAATAGGTTGCAATTAGGGGTGAAGTTGCGAGGTGTTGATATTCTGTGATAAAAAATGGGGACGAAATGGCGTGGGTTTCTAAAAATTTCGTACGTTTGTGGTTTGGATAAAAATAGGAAAAAGGTCATGATGAAAAAGGTGATTTTGATGATAGTGGTGCTGGGCATGGGTTTGGCTGTGTCGGGCGCGGAATTGGTGCTGCGCGGGACGTATTACGGCTACAATCTGCATGTGCTGAATCCTTCGGTTGGCAAGGGTTTTTGTGTGTATCAGGTGCTGGTGAACGACAAGCAGACGCAGGACGAAATTGAATCGAATGCGTTTGAGATTGATTTTGCGCAGTTGAATTTGAAGGTGGGCGAGGATGTGACGGTGGTGATTAAATATCAGGATGGCTGTAAGCCTACAGTATTGAATCCGAAGGCGTTGCAGGTGAGTTCGAGTTTTTCGTATCTGTCAGTGAAGATGGATAAAATCGGAGCACTGGTGTGGATAACGAAGGGCGATTTGACGGATGACCCTTTTGTTGTGGAGCAATTTCGTTGGAATAAATGGGTGAAAGTTGGTGAGGTTAGTGTGAGCGATACGCTGCGGAAGGATCAGTATCTGTTTGGATATAACCAACATAGCGGTGTAAATCAGTTGCGTGTGGTGCGGAATGATGCGAATGGGAACCCAGTGTATTCGAAGGTGGTGAAATTTACGTCGAAGGCAGCGGAGGTTACCTTGACGTCAACCAAAGTGACGGATAAGCTGGTGTTTTCCGCAGAGACGCAGTATGAGATTTTTGATATGAAGGGCAATTTTGTGGCGGAAGGCATGTCGAGTGATGTGGATTTGGCAGAAGTGGAGAAAGGCAAGTATTGGCTGAACTACGACACGAAATCGGTTACTTTTGTGAAGAAATAAAGTCATTGAGGCGCACAATATTTTGCGGCAAGACTCAGTGATACACATTTATAGTGGATATTATTTAAAGCAATGTTGTTATGAATTCGAAGAAGGTCATTTTAATCATTCTGGACGGCTGGGGCGAAGGGCTTCCGAATACCGCCAATGCGATTTATGAAGCAGACGTGCCGTTTATTCGCAGTTTGCATCACGATAAATCTTTTGCTTACAGCACCTTGGATGCTTCGGGCATGGCGGTTGGACTTCCTGAGGGCCAGATGGGTAATTCGGAGGTGGGTCATTTGACTTTCGGCGCTGGCAGGGTTGTTTATCAAGACCTGGTGCGTATTAATTTAGCGATAGCTGATGACTCTATCCGCAAGAATCCTGCTCTGGTTGAGGCATTTGCTTACGCAAAAGCGAAGAAAAAAGCGATGCACCTGTTGGGGCTTATCTCGGACGGGGGCGTGCATTCGATGCAACAGCATGTGGCGAAGTTGTGCCAATTGGCGCAGGATGCCGCTGTGGATAAGGTGTTTATACACGCGATTATGGATGGTCGCGACACAGATCCTCATGGCGGGTTGGACTATATGAAACGGCTGCAAGAGGGTGTGGCTCAGACGGGTGCGAAGGTGGCAACGGTGGTGGGACGCTATTATACGATGGACCGCGACAAGCGTTGGGAGCGGGTGAAGATGGGCTATGACATGATGGTGAATGGCATTGGACGACGGGCGAAGGAGGCTATGGAAGCGATACAAGAGTCGTACGATGAAGGCGTTACGGATGAGTTCATCCTGCCGATAGTGTTGGAGGACGCTCAGGGCGCTCCCATGGCTATGATAGCTGCTGACGACGTGGTGATTTGCTGCAATTTCCGCACAGATCGTCTGAGGGAAATCACCACGGTGCTGACGCAAAAGGAAATGCCCGAAGCGGGGATGGCGACGATACCTCTATATTATGTGACAATGACGCGCTACGACGAATCGTTCAAAGATATTCACATTGTTTTTGACCACGACGACCTTCAACATACATTGGGCGAGGAGATTAGCAAGGCAGGAAAACGACAGTTGCGCATAGCCGAGACAGAGAAATATCCGCATGTGACGTTTTTCTTTTCGGGCGGACGTGAGTTGCCTTTTGAAGGGGAGGAGCGCATCATGGTGGCATCGCCGAAAGTGGCGACCTACGATTTGCAACCGCAGATGAGCGCGGAGGCAGTGACGGAGAAGGTGGTGAAAGCGTTGGATAGCCAGAGGTTTGACTTCATTTGTTTGAATTTTGCCAACGCCGACATGGTGGGACATACGGGGGTGATGGAGGCGATTTTGGCGGCATTGAAGGCGGTGGACGGCTGCACACAGCGAGTGGTGGATTGCGCCCGCAGAAACGGCTACACGGTGCTGGTGACAGCTGACCACGGCAATTCGGAGTTCGTCAGAAACGCGGACGGCACGCCCAACACGGCGCATACCTGTAACCCTGTCCCATGTTTTCTGTTGGATGATGATTATAAAACGCTGCGCCACGGGCGATTGTCGGATGTGGCTCCTACTATATTGAAATTGATGGGGATAGCGGCGCCCGAAGCGATGACGGGGACGGCTTTGGTGTAGCGATGGGTCTTGTTGGGGAAAATATAATTATGGCATGAACTATAAGGATTTTATACAGACTGTCATTTTTTTGCTGCGCGATATCGAATTTCTGTGTAATTTTACACCCACAAACCAAAACCTATATCCACATGAGTGTATTCAAAGAATTTAAAGACTTCGCCCTCAAAAGCAGCCTCATCGACATCGCCATCGGTATCATCATCGGGGCGGCATTCGGCAAAATAGTGACCTCTTTGGTCGGCGACATCATCATGCCGCCCTTAGGTTTGCTGATAGGCGGCGTGAACTTCAACGAGATTGTCATCCCCTTGCGCGATGCGCATATAGACCCCACTACGGGCAGAGCCGTGGCGGCAGTGGCTATTAAAATAGGGAGCTTTCTGCAGACCTTGTTTGACTTTTTCATCATCGCCTTTTCCATATTTTTAATACTTAAGACTATGGTGAAAATCAGCAAACGCAAAGATTTAGCCATCACCCCCAACGAAAACAAACCTCCCACCAAGGAAGAAGCGCTCCTGACGGAGATACGGGATTTGTTGAAGAAGGGACAGGAGAAGTAGGGCAGGGCGGTTTTGAATTGGATGACGGTTTAAGCTCCAAATTCCAAGCTCCAAATACCAAATTCCAAGGGAGAAGACCCAAATTCCAAGACCCAAGCTCCAAATACCAATGGTGCGGACATTTGTAATTTGGGAATTCGTAACCTGTCCCGTACACGAACCATTGGGAGTGTCGGGATTCGTAGTGGCAAGCAAGCCTATAAACAGCAGCCCGCTTTACCCCTATTCGTAATTCGTTCATTCGTAATTCGTAGTAGTTAAACTTATCCTCACTATTATAAACACACTATCTATTTCGCAGGGTGATATGTTAAAGTTGCTTTTTATGCGATATGCCTAAGCCGTTAAACCCTCTAGCTTTATGTTTATTTTGATGTTAATATGGGTATATATCAATATAATAATTCCGAAATAATCACTATATTTGCTCTTTATTTCGAAACAAGTGTACAAATAAACCAATCAAACCTTACCGAAATCCACAAACGTATGAAAAAAAACCGTCTCTTTTCATGTCTCAGCTCATCTGCAAGCATCTTAAACATGTTGCAACGAAGCAAATCCGTATTCATATCAGCATTATTCATGTTGATAGCTAGTTTAGGAGCATTTTCACAAACTACGGTCACACTCGTCACATCCGGTTCGTGGACAGTGCCTTTAGGCGTCACGTCTTTGTCAGTAGAATGTCAAGGCGGCGGTGGCGGTGGCGGCGGCGCATCAGGAAGTTCAGGCACCTATGGCACCACAGGTGGTGGCGGCGGTGGCGGCGGCTATACAGCAGCAACAGCGGCTGTGACACCGGGATTGGTTTTCAACTATATGGTTGGCACAGGTGGAAGCGCAGGCGCAGGCGGCGGCACGGCGTATGGCGGCACAGGCGGCATAACAACCTTCATCGGCACAGGATTCAACCTCAGTGCTCCAGGGGGTACAGGCGGACGATGCACCAATGTTGACAACGGCAACGGCGTAGGCGGCACGGGCGGTTTAGGTACAGGCGGCACGCTGAATCGCACGGGCGGCAGCGGTTCTGTGGGCACGGTAGCTGCTACTAGTTATGGCGGCGGCGGCGGCGGCGGTGCAGGCAATGGCAGCAACGGCTCCAGCGGCGGTCCCGGTACGGGAACAGCGAATGGCGGCGCAGGCGGCAGTGTGGGCACAGGAACGGCAGGCGGCAGCGGCGGCACAGGATGGATAGGCTCTTTCACGGGAGGCGCAGGCACAGCAGGCAACATCCCCAGTGGAGGTGGCGGAGGTGGCGGTTCATGGCAAAACAATGTGTCGGGCGGCGCAGGAGCGCGAGGACAAGTTGTGTTGCATTATACGGTGATTGTCACCCCTTGCTCAGGAGCTCCCTTGCCGGGAACAGCAACGGCTAATCCAACGTCGCGGATTTGTTCAGGCAATAGCGTACTCACTTTAACGAACTATACTACCGATGCAGGCATCACCTTTCAATGGTATGCATCCAATGATAACGTAAACTTCAACCTAATATCGGGTGCCAATGGCGTAAGCTACACCACACCTACAGTTACCACCACCAACTATTACTACTGCATATCCACCTGCACCAACAGCGGATTGACCGACACATCCAATATGGCTAGCCTTACCATCGCAGGCATACCTCCTGCAGGAGCAGCGATGTGCAGCCCAAGCACCATCTCGTGTTCAGGTCAAAGCAACATCTTCTTGTCAGGATATTCTACGGAAACAGGCATTTTATACCAATGGTATGCTTCAAATGACAATGTCAACTTTGCGATTGTTCCCTCAGCTACCACCACCTCTTTCAACTCGCCCACTTTAACCGATACCACGTATTATTATTGCACCTCCACTTGTCCGGCAGGAAGCAATTCTGCCACGTCAACCACCACCACTGTTGTTGTAATTCAAGCGCCGCCAATCCCGGGCGCCATCTCGAGCAATAGTCCGCAATGCGTTGGCACGGGAGTCACCTTCACCAAAGGCAGTTGCACATCGGGCACCTGCTATTGGGTTAGCTCCGCAACGGGCACCGAAACATCCAATTCTGCAAACACCTTCACCACAGCAACCACCTTGGGTACGTACAATGTCTGGGTGCGCGCTTACAACGGCAGCTGTTGGAGTGCTGCCGTAACCGCAAGCGGTTCTGTAGTAGCGGCTGCTGCTGCTCCAACGGTGGGAACCATCACACAACCTACCTGCGCCTTACCCACAGGAAGTGTAACCTTGAATGGCTTACCCGCTAGCGGCTCATGGACCATCAATCCGGGGAACATAGTAGGCTCAGGCACCACCAAGACCATCACAGGCTTGGCGCCGGGCACTTATACCTTCACAGTGACCATTGCAGGAGGCTGCACTTCCTCACCAACGCCTAATGTGGTAATCAATGCGGCTCCCGCTGTACCGGCGGCTCCCACGGTTGGCACTATCACCCAACCTACGTGTACCGTTGGCACGGGAAGCGTGCTGTTGTCCGGCTTACCCGCATCAGGAACTTGGGTCATTAATCCCGGCAACATGTCAGGATCAGGAACCTCCATCACCTTGTCGGGACTCACCCCGGGCACAAATGCCTTCACCGTAACCAATAGTGCAGGATGCACCTCTGCACCTTCATCAGTAGTGATAAATCCACCTCCTGCCACACCACCAACGCCTGTAATCACCCAAGTAGGCGGCGTGCTCTATTCGAGCGCAGCCACAGGCAACCAATGGTACAACCAAAGCGGCGCCATCGGAGGAGCCACCAATCAAACCTTTACCATCACCGTCAACGGGGATTATTATGTTATCGTAAACCTTGGCGGATGCCCTTCCGACACCTCAAACATCTTACATGTGACTAATGCGGGCATCGCTTTCAACGAAATCGCCCAAGCCATCAGCATTTTCCCCAATCCAGTTTCCAACGAAGTCAACATCGCGATTGATGGAAACAAGGACATCCTGACTGTTGAGGTGATGAACACCATCGGGGAAGTAATTTACACCAACAAAATCAAAGACAAACTTCATATCTCCACCGAGAACTTTCCCGCAGGTATCTATGTGTTGAAATTATCCAACGGAACGACTTCTATATGTAGAAAGATCATAAAAGAGTGATGTTTTCTATTAAATATCTTGATAATTACTATTGAATAAATGTTGTCATTATATGCGTTAAATCTGATAACTTTAGACATAAAAAACCTTGCTATAAAAATAATTTAGTGGAATTATTATTTTTTCTTTCGCTATGTTAAAACTAATTACTACTTTTGCAAACCAATTTAAACAAAACGTTCTGATCACATCTTAGCCCGAGTGGCGGAATTGGTAGACGCGTCGGTCTCAAAAACCGATGAGGTTACACTCGTGCCGGTTCGATTCCGGCCTCGGGTACATTCGAACAGGTTGTCATTTAAAGCCCTATAAACATGCTTTATTGGCAACCTGTTTTTAATTTAAAACATTCCATTTATGGAAAACAAACGCCCATTTATCTACTTGCCCATCTTTTTCGCGCTTACGCTGATTTTGGGTATCTTTCTTGGTACAACCCTCATCCCTGCCCTTAACGGCAGAGGTAACATCTTTTCATTGAAGCTGAATCATTACGACAAATTCAACGACGTGATGAATTATATTCAAAACGATTATGTGGATACCATCAACAAAAACAACCTCACCGAGAAATCGCTGAACAGCCTCCTGCAAACTCTTGATCCCCATTCAGCCTACATCAGTGCCGACGAATTCAACGATGTAAACGACCCCTTGATGGGCAATTTCGATGGCATTGGCGTACAATTCCGCGTGATTCACGACACCATCACCGTGCTCAACACCGTTCCCGGTGGTCCTTCCGAAAAGTTGGGCATCTTGGGCGGCGACCGCATCGTGAAGATTGACGGCAAAAACGCTGCCGGCATCAAGATAAAGGATGTGGATGTGATGAAGCGCCTCAAAGGAAAACGCGGCACCACCGTCAATGTAAACATCTATCGCAAGTCAGAGAAAAAGTACTACGACTTTGCCATCACCCGCAATGTCATCCCCACCAACGCCGTGGATTATTCATATATGGTTAATCAAAACATCGGCTACATCAAACTCAGCAAGTTTTCGGCTTCCACTTTCGATGAAATAGATGCGGCGCTCAGCAAAATGACCAAGCAAGGCATGACCAAACTCATCTTCGATATGCGCGGCAATAGCGGCGGCTATCTCGATGCTGCCATCAACATTGCCGACGAATTCCTTTCAGCCAAGAAACTCATTGTTTACACCGAAGGCTCCCATCGTCCTAAGAAAAGCTACTACGCCACCTCCGATGGGCTCTTTGAGAACAACGATTTGGTCATCCTCATTGACGAATTCTCTGCCTCTGCTACAGAAATCGTCTCCGGCGCCATCCAAGACAACGACCGTGGCACCATCATCGGTCGTCGCTCCTTCGGCAAAGGCTTGGTACAAGAACAAATTCAGTTGGGCGACGGCTCTGCCATTCGCCTCACCGTCGCACGCTATCACACCCCCACCGGTCGCTGCATTCAGAAGCCTTATTCCGGCGACTACGAAAAATATTACATGGACTTCTACAAACGCCTCGTGGAAGACGAAGCCGAAGCCATGGACAGCGTCAACCTAGCTGACACGATCAAATACAAAACCCCCGGCGGCAAAATCGTCTATGGCGGCGGCGGCATCATGCCAGACATCTACGTGCCCTACAAAACCGAATTCCTCTCCGACTACTATCGCAAAATCCTCAACAAAGGACTCATCTACGACTTTGGCTTCGACTATGCCGACAACCATCGCAAGTTTCTACGATGCTACATCAATGCTCGAAAATATTTGTTAGAGTTCAACGTGACGCCCGCCATCTTCCAAGAATTTATCGCTTTCGCCGAAAAGAACGGCATCAAGCGCGACGACGAAGGCATCAAAGCCTCCGAAACCACCCTCAAAGCCCTTATCAAGGGAGCCATCGGACGCAACATCTTCGACGATGCAGCCTACTATCCCGCCGTGTTGCCCGCCGACAAAGTGTTCGAAAAAGCCGTCGAAGTCCTAAACCATAAGTAAACCGCCCGCCTCATGTTTCAATACTTCACCAAAGCCTTCCTGCTCAAGTTCCTTAAGTTCGGAATCGTCGGCTGTTCGGGCGTGATTATTGACTTTGGCATCACCTACATCTGCAAAGAATACCTTAAGATACAAAAATACATCGCCAACGCCTGTGGCTTCACCTTTGCCGCCACCTCCAACTATTTCCTCAACCGCATTTGGACCTTCCACAGCACCAACCCCGAAATCGCCTTCGAATACTTCCGTTTCTTCGCCATCTCCCTCATCGGACTTGCCCTCAGCACCTTCTTTCTGTGGATATTGGTCAGCAAATTCAAAAAAAACTTCTATCTCTCCAAGCTCTTCGTCATCGTTATCGTCATGGTTTGGAATTTCTTCGCAAATTTGTTGTTTACTTTTAGTTGAGTCGAAAACCTCCAACCATCCGAGCTTAAAAATTGCTACTGACCATCAATTCGCAATTCAACAACTCCTAACCTGTTCCATACACAAACCATTTCGCAGTCTAAATTCGGGAGGCATTTCTTGCTATTTAAAACTTAGGTCTCACTATTGGAACTTTGAGCTAAGAATTTATATATAAGTATTTGGATCTTGGTATTTGGATCTTGGTATTTGGATTTTGGTATTTGGATCTTGGTATTTGGATCTTGGTATTTGGATCTTGGTATTTGGATCTTGGATTTTTTCCTTTGGGCGC
>CAIOJS010000366.1 GCA_903858655.1 uncultured bacterium
CGCTTGCGCTCGGTGATATCGATGGCTGCCATCCTGAAGCCGTGGCCAATTCCGTCCCGGATCGCACGCGCCTCAATCAACACCCAGAATTGAGCTTGAGCTTTCCCATTCCTTTCCCTGCCATTCAGCGGGAACACTGCTGTCTGCTTTTCATCCGAGTCCATTACACGTCTGCACAAGGCATTGAACTCCTGAAGGCTGCCCCGGGCGAGATGGGCCTGGAACTGGTGGTTCACCAGGTGCGCTCGCTCTGTTCCCAGTAGAGAAGCGCCGGTGAGATTTGCATCTCGAATCTGTCCTGACGATTCAAGGGTGAAGTAGCCTATGGGCGCAAACTCGTAGAGGTCACGGTACTTCTCCTCAGATGCAATAAGCTCCGACTGCAACCGCATAAGCTCCTCATTTTGCATCTCCAGTTCTATCTGGTGGACCTCGAGCTCATGGCAGAGCGCCCTCACATCTACCTCAGAGAGAGAGTTAGATCGTCCCTTCTCTTGTACCTTAATCTCGGCATGCTGCCTCAGACCAGAAGTTACCATTTTATCGTTTTGCAAGCCTAACCCCGATTTGCCAACCACTTCTTCAATAACTGCATTCAAGCAGCTATACTTTGTTACAATGTGTAGTATTGTTTTCGAAGTATATCATTCTATCCTTACATCTACTGTCTACGCTCTCATGAAGCTCTAATCATACAATGGTGCAAAACTCTCATAAACTCATTAAGCGCCTCCTCTGGCACTAACGGCTCATTTTCTAAGAGAGGGTCATCAGGAGACAAAAAATAGGAAGCTTTTGCGAAAAAAAGAGCAAAAAAAAAGTGGATACGGGTTTATGGAGCGGTCATGCCTTCGCTGTCGGTATAGATTGGCTTCCCATCGGGACCATATTTGCTAATAGGCATACCAGGCGCGTTACTGCCAACGCCAACCCAGGTATAATATGACGATGCAGGCATGTCATAGATTCTCTTGCCCTCATCCAGGTCTCCCACGACCCTGGTGGTATTATTCCAGCTTCCATCTATGGAATGAACGGGCTTGCTTGTGTAGGTTGCGGCTGCTGTGGCTGTTCCGTAGGGTTTCAGCCAGAACTTGTCGATAACCGTCTGGTTGCCTGCGAAGACAGATGACAGTCCCTGATCGAATGCGTTCACCTGGTTATTGTACTGCTGCGCCATGCTGGGATCAAAGGGAGCTGCTCCCAGAAGCTTTGCAATTGTCATGCCAGCCTGCAGGCCTGCTTGCACGCCTTGCTGGTAGTCGGTCAGCTCTCCCATAGCAGGAACCACTGCCAAAGATAGCAAAGCTATCATAATAAACATTTTAGCGAATTTCATAAAGTCACACTCCAATATTTGATTATGATTTGATTTTCACCGGCCCTGAGCCGTTATCAGCTCCAGGGCTTGTTCGAGTTAAATACAGGTGGCAGAGCATAGTTTCCCCACCAGTCGTTAGACGAATAGAAGGGAGATACGCTTCCATATTGCGGTGTATCGCTGCTGGCGCCTCTTTCGACATAGACCGGCCTTCCTGTATAGGGATCCACGTAGAACGATTTTGTCACTCCCGTGTTGGAATCTATGTAGGAGTAGAGCGGATATCCTGTATAGGGATCAACCTGCGTCTCTCCCATCCAGCCGTTAGTCAAGTTCAGCGTCTTCCAATAGTAATATGGATCGGCTACGAGTTTTCCATTCTGAACCATGCTTCCTTTGGGCGCGCTTCCCCAATTCCACAAGCTATTACCGCCCGCCGTAGTTGATTGAGCCGCAGCCGGTTGAGACTTGGAGGCATTGAGGCTACTTATCACGCTTCTGCCGTAATCTCCACCCACACTCTGGAAATGACTCGTGCTTTGGGCAAATCCGCCCGCCGCCAAGAGACATGCTATTAGTAATGCAACTACTGCCAATGCAGTCTTCATACTGACCCCACCAAAAGCTACATCGGAGTTTTGCAATAAAAGGCTTTCGTTTGCCGGAGCCGTTCTTATCACGCTCCCGGCAATTTTTCCCAATTCCTTTCCCAATTCATTCAGCAAATCAAGATTACAGACTCTGGGCCCAGGGATCGTTCGAACCGGGGACGAAAGGCATTGTCGCTCCATCTGTATTGGCATTTGTTCCATAATTTGTTCCGGCGTTCGAGGCTGCGCCGGCTCCTGCCGGAGGCGTAAAGCTGGCATCGAATGGGATACCGGTTTCAGGATTGAAATAGACATAAACCGTTTTTTTGCTGGTAGAATCTAGATAGGAGTAATAAGACTGACCGGTATTCGGGTCCACATAAGTTCTAACCGGTGCGCCTGTAACCGAATCTGTGTAAGCGTAAGCAGAAGTGGTGCCATATTGGTCCACCAATGAATCACCCAGCCAGTTGTTGTTGATAACGTTAAGCTTCCTCATTGAGTATTTGGGATCGCCTACAAGGCTTCCATCGAGAATGGAGGGTCCCTTAGGCGAGCTACCCCAGCTCCAGAGGCTGCTATTATTGTTGGCTGCCGTCGGCACCGGATTCGTGGTCTTAAG
>CAIOJS010000367.1 GCA_903858655.1 uncultured bacterium
TGGTATTTGGAATTTGGAGCTTGGTATTTGGAATTTTCCTCTTAGTATTTGGAATTTGGAGCTTGGTATTTGGAATTTTCCTCTTGGTATTTGGAATTTTCCTCTTGGTATTTGGAATTTTCCTCTTGGTATTTGGTATTTGGAGCTTGGTATTTGGAATTTTCACCGCCACGCGGTGCGACTATCCTCTTACAAAAAGCGCCTTGATGATCATCCCTGCCATTTTGGGATTTTCTTTCAAACGGCGGGTGCAATAAGCGAACCATTTGGTTCCATAAGGCACATAAACGCGCATCTTGTGACCATTATCCACAATAGATTTGCGCAAATCGGGCGTCACACCCAACAGCATCTGAAACTCATACATGTTTTTCGGAACCTGATATTTCTCTATCAAACGATAAGCCCCCTCCACCAATGGTGCATCGTGCGTAGCGATGCCCACATAAATCTTGTTCTGAAACATATATTCCAAATCTTCCAAAAAGTGTTGGTTGATTTCTTCATATTGTTTGAAAGCAAGTTCTTTCGGCTCGGTATATATCCCTTTGCAAAGACGATAATTCATGGGTACTTCGGCAGTGTTCACATCCAAAAGATCTTTCACATCCTGCAAAGTACGTTTCAAATATGCCTGAACCACCAATCCAACGTTCTTTGGAAATTCCTGTTTCAACCTTCGAAACATGGTAATTTCCATATCCGTACATTGAGTGTCCTCCATATCCACACGCACAAAGTTGTTATATTCGGCAGCTTTCACCACCACTTCGCGAATGTGTTGATAACAAACTTCTGTGTCAATAAGCAAACCAAACATGGTAGGTTTCACCGAATAGTTTCCCTTAATTTTGTTTTTCTCTGCCGTTTCAATCACTTGCAGATACTCTTGTTTGTTGGCTTCCGCCTCATCCAAACTTTTTATAAACTCGCCCAACACATCAATGGTGATGAAGATTCCTTGTGCATTCAACTCTTTACATGCATTAATCGCCTCGTCGAGGTTATGACCGGCAACATATCGTTTCGAAAACAACCATACAAAGCTCTGTGGCATATATGGAAGCATTTTGGAAATAGTTTTATTAATCATACATTTAATTTTGGCGCAAAAATACAAGTTCTAACAATACAATTTCCATTTTTCAGAAATATTTTTTCATTATTTTTTATATTCATAGAAACCGCTGAAAAATCCATAGCCAAAAGAAACGCAAGAATTCAACAATCATAAGCCTTTCGGTAATATTTCAATAATTTCTGACCATAATTAAGCGCGAAAATATTTTTTTCAGCAAGCTCTTTTCAAACTCACTGGCGGACGCTCTCAGACAATTTTCGTATTATATTATTTGTAATTAGAAAAAAAATTATAACTTTGCAGACTTTTAAAAAAATACGGCTTAGTTGTGAACAACTTAAATCAATTTGAAATACAGTTTGCGGGTTTGGAAGAAGGCATTCATAACTTTGAGTTTATGATTGACAAAGAGTTTTTTAAAGAATTTGAATACTCCGAAATCACTGATGGCAAAGTCAAAGTTAGCTTAGAACTTATCCGACAAACTACCATGTTGGTATTAAATTTCAAGATAAAGGGCTACATCATTTGTATGTGCGACCGATGTCTCGAAGAATATCAGCAAAAGATTGCAGGAACCGAGCGACTAATCGTGAAATTTGGCGACGAAAAAAGTGAAGAATCTGATGAAATCATCATCATACCCGCGACCGACCATCAAATAGATATAAGTCACGACGTGTTTGAGTTCGTCAGTTTATTGTTGCCCTACAAAAGAGTTCATCAGGAAGATAAGAACGGCAAAAGTGCTTGTAATCCTGAAGTTCTTAAGAAAATGGAAGAATTGAATAACCAAAAAAATAATGATCCCCGTTGGGATGATTTAAAAAAAATATCATTAAAAAACTAA
>CAIOJS010000368.1 GCA_903858655.1 uncultured bacterium
ATTTCAGAGCTGAAGAAAGCAAGTTATGGGTATCATTTCCCCATAATTTTCGGATCGGATATGGCGCAAGTTCGTTCCTTGCGAAAGGCAGGTCTTGGCATCCTCACAGGATTTATTACAGATGCCAAACCTCATAGTTTTGTCGAAGATACTGCCGTTTCGCCCTATAGACTTCCTTCCTACATTGCCGAATTTCGTCTGATGCTGAAAGAATACGGTGTTGATTGCGCATTTTATGGTCATATCTCCACCGGCGAATTGCATTTCAAACCAATTTTGAATTTGCGCAATCCCGAAGGCGTTGAACTGCTCAAAAAAATCGCCTACAGAACTGCTTTGCTTGTCAAGAAATATCGAGGATCTTTAAGCGGAGAACACGGCGATGGTCGCTTGCGAGGCGAATTCCTCCCGCTGATGCTTGGCGACAAAGTGTATAATGCTTTAAAAGATTTAAAAGAGGTTTTCGACCCGCATTATATATTTAATCGGAACAAAATCATTGCCGCACCTTGCATTGAAAATAATTTGCGGGAGAAAAACAACTGCAAAACCCCACATTTCGACACATATTTTGACTTTTCCACAACCGACGGACTCTTGCGCGCCATCGAACGCTGCAATGGTTCTGCTGATTGCCGAAAAACTTCCGCTATTGGCGGTGTGATGTGTCCAAGTTACATGGCAACTTTAGATGAAAACAACACCACCCGCGCCCGCGCCAATTTGCTCCGCGAAATGCTAAACGATACCACCTTGAAGAATCCTTTTGCAAAAAAAGAGTTGTACAACATATTAGATTTATGTTTGATGTGTAAAGGATGCAAAAGCGAATGCCCGTCAGGGATAGATATGGCACGTTATAAAACCGAGTTCCTGCAACACTATTATGATGCGCATCATATCCCCCTCCGCACGTGGTTTGTTGGCAACATCACAAATTTGAATCGCCTCGGCAGCTTGATGCCCAAGGTTTTTAATTTGTTCGTCAGTAATCACTATCTCTCTGCTATGCTAAAAAAATTCCTTGGCTTTGCCCACCAACGAAGCCTCCCAAAACTTTCCAAGACTATCCTGCGCAAATGGGCAGCCACATTCTTAAAAAATCTGCAACCTCATGGCAAAACTATCCATTTCTTTTCCGATGAATTCACCAATTATAATGATGTAGAGATTGGAAAACAAACCATCCAATTACTGACGCGATTGGGCTATACCATTCAAATTGCTCCTATCCATGACAGTGGCAGAAGCTATTTCTCCAAAGGAATGGTGAAGAAAGCCCGACAGATTGCCAACCATAATATTGCTCTCTTATCACATATCATCACCAACGAAACCCCTTTGGTTGGCATAGAGCCCTCAGCAATCCTTAGCTTCAGAGATGAATATCCTGATATTGTAAGCACAGATTTAAAAGAAAAAGCTGCTTTCATTGCCAAAAATTCCTTCACTATCGAAGAATTTTTCGCCTCCGAATTCTCCAAAGGCAACATAAATCGCGCACTATTCTCCAAGGAATCAAAGACCATAAAACTCCACGGTCATTGCCACCAAAAAGCCCTTTCATCCACCCTACCTACGCATCAGATGCTTGAGATTCCAACCAACTATCATGTAAGCGAAATTGCAAGCGGTTGCTGTGGCATGGCAGGCAGCTTTGGCTACGAAAAAGAACATTATGATGTATCCATGCAAATTGGCGAACTCATCCTTTTCCCCGAAATAAGAAAAAGCACCTCAGAAACTATCATTGTTGCCCCCGGAACAAGCTGCCGACAGCAGATCGAACACGGCACAGGCACAAAAGCATTCCATCCGGTGGAAGTACTTTTCGATGCACTACTTCCCGAATAATAACAACAAAATCTAAGACCTGCCCGACTGAATTTATTCAGGCGGGTCTAAAATCTAAATTCTCAAATCAAAAATCTAAAATCTACTTCCCTTCCTCTTTCTTTTTCATCGGAAAAGGCATCACCCCTGCCATATCGCTGATGATATTCACCAATTCGGAGTTCGTGGGCAATACAATTTTAGCATTATTTTCCAATGATTTCTCTAAGGCTTCCAACTTACGCAATATTTGAGCGTTACCCGTAAAATACTTATCCGCAGCTTCGTTCACCAACTTGATGGCTCCCGCTTCCCCTTCCGCATGTAGGATTTTTGCTTGCTTCACCCCCTCTGCCTCTTTGATTTTTGCACGCTTCACCCCATCCGCAACCGTTTCCGCAGCCGTCGCATAATCTATCGCAGCTATCTTTTCGTTTTCTGCTTTCACCACTTTATTCATGGTTTCTTGCACATCCTTCGGAGGGTCAATTTCCTTCAACTCCGTCCGCACGATATCTATCCCCCAACTCTTCGTCTCCTCACACAACGTGCGGTGCAACTCCGAGTTGATTTTTCCACGCTCGCTGTTCGCCGATTTCAGCGTCAACGTGCCGATAATATTCCGCAACGTAGTTCGCGCCAAATTCACTATCTGCCATTGATAGCGGTTCACATTATATTGCGAACTCTTCACACTATCTTCATCCCCATTCACCTTAAAATACACTTGTGCATCCACCCGCGCATTCAAATTATCGTTCGTAATAATTTCTTGTGGCTCCGCATCCACCATTTGTTCCGTAACATTCACCAAAAACATACGTTCGATAAATGGAATAATCCAATGAAATCCGGCATCAGCAAAACGATGATACTTTCCCAAGCGTTCAATCAAGCCGCGATGCGTTGGGCGTACAATTCTGATGCCCATTAAAAATAATATTACTATCGGAATTCCGATATAAGCAAAATACAATGATGTTTCCATAAGTTTAGTTTTTAAAATTTGGTATAAAAGTAAACATTTTTGACGATATAGCAACAAAAATAAAAATATTTTCACTATTCTATCAAGTTTTTCTTAGATTTGTAAAATTATTCTATGAAATCAAAAGCAACATTTAGCATGAAGAAAAACTCAAACCGCTTGTTACCATTAGGCTTTGCCATATTCGTAGGCGCAGTTTGCCTCCTGATTTTTATTTCCGAAAACATCAACGGACGTTTTTGGCTCAACGACTTCAAAGTTTACTATTTGGCTTCAAAATCCTTACTCCAAGGCACCCAAGTCTATGGTATCCACTTTGGTTTAGACTCGGGCTTCTACAAATACTCCCCTTTTATCCTGCTCTTGTTCGCGCCCCTCACTTTCTTGCCTTACAACATTGCCGCTATCATCTATTTTTTCGCCATCGTCTGCTGCGTCCTATGGATATTTGTCCTACTCAAACACTTCATCGAGCGCTATTTCCTAACCCAACCCGCCCCTCACCAAGCATGGACCCTCTCCGCCATACTCATCTTCATCTTATCGCTGCTCCATCGCGAACTCCATCTCGGCAACACCAACATCCTCCTGCTTCTCCTCCTCTTGCTCACCATCCGCCATCTGCTCCGTTTCCAATACGTCCTCGCAGGCATCCTATTTGGCTTGGTCATCTTATTCAAACCCTTCTTCCTGATATTGGCTTTGCCTATGTTGTTTCATAATAAATGGAAGATAGCCATCGGGGGCATAGTTTTCGCAGTGATACAGCTATTGGTGTTTATTTTTCTCTTTGGATTGAGTGCCACACAGATACTCCACAGCGAATGGGCAAAAGCCATCATGGATCATTCCACTTCGTTTCCCACTAAAAATAATATACCGTATTTGCTACAGCATTTCTTGCAGATTGATGTGCCGTCGTGGTTTCAATATGCGCTCTTGCTTGGCGTGGCTGGCGGCTATGTGGTTTTGTTTTACATCAATAATGCAAAGGCGAAGAAGCTACCCATGCCCGATAAAGCACAAGATAGAAATTTTATCTTCGAATGTTTTGTGTTGATGGCGCTCCTGCCCAATGTGCTGAACACTGACACTGAACATTTTCTTTACACGCTTCCTCTCATTGCGCTGTTGTTATATGCAAGTTTCGAGCAAAAACGCCTATGGATGTTCATTAGCTTGGGCGTACTTTTTCTGTTCTATGGCATCAACAGCAAGGACATTGTCGGTGCCTCCATCGCCCATTTCTTTGATGAGATTGGTGCTTTGGGTTTGAGCAATTTGGGTTTGATTGCACTAGCGATAATTGTTTCTATAAAGAGAAAGCTTGTTTGATTTAAGTTTTGAGTATTTTTACCACGGAGACTCTGAGAACATGGAGAAACACTGAGAATCGAGCATTTCATCTTTTTGTCATATCATCTTTTCATCTTTTATATTTAATTCTTCTCTTTCGCCTTCTTCCTTTTCATATTATCTTTGCTGCCCACCTACATACTGATTTGCATAAGAATCAGTCTATAGCTAATGTTTTTCCTTGGTATTTTGGATTTGGAGCTTTAATCTTGAGCTTTATAATTTGGGCTTGCCCCTTCGGGTCGGGCTGTCCGCTCATAGATTTCATTGCGCTGCGCTCCATGAAAAGCTATCCGCTTGCATCCCTCATGCGCGTGCCAACGGGCTAAGCTCTGGCTCATTCAAGCAATCCAACTTTTCACTCCCCAACAACATAACAACGCAAGAGTTCTCCCTTTAATCTAAAATCTCAAATTAGTAAACTCCTTGCCTCTTTGAATTTTTAAAATAGTCACTAAAATAAAGAGTTTAACAGGGAATTGTTAGTCTTAAATTAAATATAATATCCTTTTTGGCATCGTTAAATTGCTTTAGGCATATTCTTAGCGTGCTATGAACGCGCTTTAGGTTGCTTAAAGGATATTTTTAATATGCTATGTACATATTTAAAGATGTTTATAGCAAATTTAAAATATGCTAAATGCCAATTTAAAGATGCTATAAGCAAATTATAAAGATGCTATTAGTGAACAAAAAGATGCTAAGGGCAGAATATAATATCCTATTTGAATATTAAGTTGTATCTTTGCACCATTATTTGATACTAAAATTTATACTATGGCGATTCATATAGGTTCAATTATTCATAATTATTGTCGGACACATAACATTCCGGTGATTGAATTAACCAGAAAACTTCAAATTAATTCCTCTTCCACATTTAAAATATTTCGCGCAGCAAGTATTAGCACTAGAATGTTACAAAATATATCTGTGGCTCTGAAGCACGATTTTTTTCAATACTTTTCAGAAAACTTTGAGGGAAACATTTATAAAAAACATGAACAGTTGACCAAAGATTTCGAAGCTCTTCAACGCGAAAACGAGTTACTTATAAAGGTTTTGAAAATTATAAAAGAATAAAACCTGCGCTTCGCAAGGATATGTCTTCGCTGAGTCGTCATTGGCTATAAAATCAGAATTTCGCCCGTTGGCACATGCGTGAGGGATGCAAGCGGTTAGCTTTTCATGGAGCTTTAGCGCATTGAAAACTAGTAGCGGGCAGCCCGACCCGAAGGGGCACGCCAAATTAGTTACAAGTTTCAAGTTACAAGTTTCAAGTTCAAAGGCTTAAATCTCAATTCTTAAATCTCAAATCTAAAAACATTCTACATAGAAAAGAGTTTTGTCCATTCAAAGTTGGTGCGTTGTTGCCAATCGCCTTTGTGGTAGAGATAGCTGGCGATGAGGGGCACGACGGTGGTGGCTTCGGCATAGACCATTTGCTCGTAGATGGTTTCGACTTTGCCCCAAGAGGAGGCTTCTTTGAGCGTGGAGCTGGAGCAAGCACCATCGCGCACGTCGGCAACGGTGATTTGGATGGCATATTGATGCATGGGAACGTTTTTGCCCAGGACTTCGGCGCAGACGACGGTGTCTTGGGTGAAATTTTTGGGTACGCCGCCGCCCACCATAAACAAACCACTGGTTTTGGCAGCCATCTTGATTTTGGTTAGCTCGAGGAAATCCTTGACGGAGTCTATGCTGACGTGGCTTTCGGGGTTTTCCCATTGATGTTTGGCTAAACCAAAACCCGCACTCGAGTCGCTGAAGGCAGGGCAAAAAATGGGCACGTTGTTTTCGTAGCAGACCTGTACCAAAGAATCTTTTTTGACGGAATGGGTGGAGAGATATTTGCCCATTTCCCAAATAAATTCACGGGAGGAATAGGGACGATGTTGGAGGGAGTTGGTGATTTGGTAGATGGTTGCGTCGCAGGCTTGGAGTTGTTCTTCATCAATAAAAGTGTCGTAGATGCGGTCTATATATAAATCGCGGAGCATGTTGTCGTCAATAAACGGGGTGCCTTTGTAATGTTTGAATCCGAGGGCTTCGAAGAAATCCATGTCAACGATGGATGCGCCCGTGGCAACCACGACGTCTATCATTTTGGATTTTACCATGTCAACATAGACCTGCATGCAACCGCCTGCGCTGGTGCTTCCGGCTAAGGTGAGCATGATGGTGCAGTCTTTGTTGAGAATCATACGGTCGTAGATGTCGGCAGCGATGGCAGTGTCGCGCGAGGTGAATGACATGTCGCGCATGGCATTGATGATGGGCGTTGTGTTGATAGCCTTGATATCAAAATGTTTGATGGTTTCTTTTAAGAGGTCTTCTTTTTTTGGTGTCATGATTTTTATTTTTTAGTATATTTATAACTCAGGATTTTGTAGATAAGCTTCGCAGCAAGGAAATTGGGTGCTTTGTTGATGGTGTTGGGGCAAAGTTCGACGACATCGAATCCGACGATGTTGCATTTTGCATTCACGAGACGAATCATGTCGAGGACTTCGTGCCAAAGGAGACCGCCGGGTTCGGGGGTGCCTGTGGAAGGCATGATGGATGGGTCGAAGACATCTAAATCAATGGTGATATAGACGTTTTCGGACAATAAACTTACGGCTTTGTTCATCCAATCGGTATCGCGGTAGCGGTTTTCGGCGTAGAATATCCTGTCGGGATGTATGTATTTTTTTTCGTCAACATCCATGCTGCGAATGCCCACTTGGACAATGGGACACATCTCGACGGCGCGCGACATGGCACAAGCATGATTGAAACGGCTGCCTTCGTATTCGGGACGCATGTCGGAATGGGCGTCGAACTGCAAGACGGTGAGGTTGGGATAGGTTTCGGCATAAGCTTGAATGGCGCCGACGCTTATGGAATGTTCGCCACCCAAAGTGACGAGGAATTTTTTCGCGGTTACGTATTGTAAGGATGCGGCGTAAACGGCTTCGGTCATCTTTTCGGGGCTTTGGGCTTCGGAAACGGCAGGTGCGGTGAAGATTCCTTTTTTATAGACTTCGCTGTTGGTTTCGATGTCGTATAATTCCATGTTGGCAGAAGCTTCTAAGATGGCGTCGGGACCTTTGTCGGCACCTTTGATCCAAGTGCTAGTGCCATCATAAGGCACGGGCAAAATGACCACCTTGGCTTTCTCTAAGTTGTCATATTTGGGGGGGATGCCCCCGAAATTTGTTGTTGGCATTTATTGTTTTCTTGTTTGAATGAAAAATGTGTGTTTTATACCTTTATTATATATGAGAATAAAAAACATTGCAAAATTACTACTTTAGTGGAAATTTTCGGCAAATAATATTTATATTTGCTGTTTTATTTAACGGGAGCTCTATAAATTGTTTTTTCATCGTTGGACTTCGATTTTCAAAATGCTCATCCCGACTCATAGTCGGGACTGCACTTTTAAAAATTTTGTTCACTTGGAAGTGTCTAATTTTAAGAATCCTTCTTACATGTAATGATAATTCAAATTGATAAACACACCGCTATGACAACAAAAAAACACATTGAAGTATGCTTCACCCCTGCCCTACTCGATCTTTATGAAATTTCAACTAAAAATGTGGTATTGATAGATATACTGCGTGCTACGTCGGCTATCTGTACGGCTTTTGCGTGGGGTGTGAAGGAGATAATTCCTGTGGGTTCGGTTGAAGAAGCGCGACAATGTAAACAAAATGGGATGGTTGTGGCAGGCGAAAGAGATGGTGTGGTGTTGGACTTTGCTGACTTTGGTAATTCTCCGTTCAATTTCATGAATGATAAAGTTCGGAATGCGAGTATAGCTTATTGCACCACGAATGGCACTAAAGCGATACAAAAGGCGTCGCATGCTCATCGGCTCATGATAGGTTCGTATTTAAACTTTTCCGCTGTGAAGGATTTTTTGCTGAATGATACGTATGATGTCTTGTTGTTTTGTTCGGGATGGAAGAACAGATTTAATCTTGAAGATACTGTGTTTGCAGGTGCCTTGATTGAACAATTATTGTTGGATGAGCATTTCGAAACGATATGCGATTCAGCGATGGCTGCCCAAGATTTGTGGAACACGGCAAAACCTAATTTGTTGGAATATATACAAAAATGTGCGCATCGTCATCGTTTGCGGAGATTGGGCTTGGACGATGTGATGGAGTATTGTCATACGTTTGATAAGACAGATATTATTCCGATTTTGCATAAGGACAAAATAATTCCATTAGGTGAAATGCACTAAGAGCTATATTATTTTTATTCTTGTTGCGATAGTTCAACTATCGTCAAGCCAACAAGCATGTCCATTTGGTTTTTATGCTCACAAAACTATAAACCGTATGGCTGTTTTTGCTTTGCCTGCCGAAATGTTTAGCTTTTATAAGAAACACATTGAATATATAACGGAACATGCCATTGACCCCGATAAACGTTCGTGGGGAGTGGAAGGCGAAGACAAAAGACATTACATAGATTTGGAATATTATGGGGAGCATCCGTTTGATAGTATTCCACCCTATTGGAATGATGCCGTTAAGAAATATACAGAAGACAGCTTGCAGAAATATGGTATAAACCCATGGTGGATAAACAAAATGGTTTTCGCACTCATGCAGGCTTTTAAGGATGAGGATTTGGATAGAATTCTTTCTACATCAGCAAATATAGGTCATTACATTGCTGATGCTTGTACGCCTTTACATTCTACACAATATTATGATGGGAAATCGGCAGCACAAAAAGGCATACATGCGCTTTGGGAAACACGCATACCTGAACTCGAAGCGACACAGTATAATTTTATGGTTGGGCGCGCTGAATATGTTGATAAAGTGCCGGATTATATTTGGCAAATAACAAAAGAAAGTCATGAAGCGATTGATAGTATTTTCAGAATTTATGATAGCCTACAAGTTACTTTCCCAGAGGATAAAAAATATGTGTATGAAGAAAAAGGAACTGTGATGAAGAAACAGTTCTCAAAGGAATATGTAATTGAATTTGAAAGGCGTTCGCAAGATATGGTTGAGAAACGTATGCAACGGGCAGTTCGTGCGGTTTCATGCTTATGGTTTACGGCTTGGGTGAATGCCGGTCAACCTGATTTGAGTCGTTTGGATAATAAAGAAATCAGTAAGGAATTAAAAAGAGAACAAGAAGAAACGGAAAGGATGTGGAAAACCGGAGTGCCGGAAGGAAGGGGGAATCCTGAATAGAGAACTCTCGGATGTAGGGCACAATGTTTGACACTAGTTTATCCCAGATTCCGCATTAGATTATTGAAAGGGGAAATCATACTCTTTGCTATAATTCCAC
>CAIOJS010000369.1 GCA_903858655.1 uncultured bacterium
CAATATTTTCCACTTCCAACAAGTTTATTTCCTGAACCAGCAGTAAGAGTTCCCATTAAATTTCCTGATGGATCCTGAGCTTTCAGCCTGATGTGCTCATCTTGGTGGATTATCCCGCTTTCAATCTGCGTATAGCTGAATTCGCTCATGTGAAAGGTATAAAGGTTTATTATTACATTTCGCCACAAATTTGGGCATGGAAACAGTCTCGAGTTCACAAAATAAAGAAAACCGTTGACAAAATGTTGGTCATATTGCCTTTTGAACAGGATTTCTATCAGAGATTTAATGTGGCAGTTGACTTCGTTGGGCATCCCCTTCTTGATGCTATTGAACAGTATAAAAAGACAGCCAACTTTAAAGATTTCAGAATGGAACATCATTTGAGCGAGAAGCCTATCGTTGCCTTGCTGCCCGGCAGTCGTAAACAAGAGATTAGTCGGATGTTGAAGATCATGCTTTCGGTTCAAGACGATTTCAAAAAGGTGCAATTCGTTATAGCCGGGGCTCCTTCTCGCGAAGCGGAGTTTTATAAAAAGTTGATTCAAGGTAAAGATGTGCACATTGTGTACAACAAAACCTACGATTTGCTAATGAATTCAACCGCTGCTCTAGTCACTTCGGGGACGGCAACTTTGGAGACGGCACTTTTGGAAGTGCCCGAAGTGGTTTGCTATAAAGGCTCAAACTTCTCCTATCAAATTGCAAAACGTTTGATTAAAGTGAAGTATATCTCGTTGGTGAATCTAATCATGGATAAAAAAATCGTTTCCGAATTGATTCAACATGACTTGAATCATCATCAATTAAAATCCGAATTACATCAAATTCTATACGATGCGGCTACGATTGCGCGGATGCAATCGGACTATCATCAGTTGAAAGAAAAACTAGGATATCAGGGCGCTTCTGCGAAAGCTGCCCGTATTATACAGCAAAGCTTGGCGGCTAGAGGTTAGCCACAAAACTCTCCATATATTTATATTCGGGTGTGAATTCGCCTCGGTGCAATATCATCCCTTTCTTAATCGCTCTCGGCAAGTCTAAATCCTCGAAGGACATCTCGTAGTCGGCATTGGCAATGGGCTTGATGAAATTCACCAACATGTCGCCAAATGAGTAAGACGCGTCGCGGGGCAACTCGCTGGGCAGAATATCCACAGCCATATCGAGAACGCCGTTGCCCTCGAAGCCCATCTGATAAGTGTCGGTGAGGGGGTCATAGACAAAAATCGGATCTTCTATGTGGGTGCCCGTATGCGTACACTCTATGGAGCCATCGGGGTCGCAGGTGATGTCGCCTATCACGGTGAGCTTTGCCTTGCCTTTGGCGAAAAGCTTCTTGAGATAATCTTTGGTGAGAATGCGCGGATAGCGGCTGTCCCAATACATGCAATTCATCAGCACGGACAGATGGGGCACGTATTTCTCGAACTTGCTCTTGTAGTCGTGTGGATTGGCATATAGGTCGAGCAAATCGAACTCCGCGCCATCAATGCGTTCGTAAATATCTTCTTCCCGAAAAATCACCTTATAAATAATGTTCTCGGGGATGTTTGGGCGATTCTTCAGGGTAAGGAGTTTCTCGGGCGAAATCTCCTTGGTGGGCAACAAACCCAAAATCTCTTGGGCGCCGTTGGACACATTGCCATAGCCCGTGAACCCCACCACGAAAGGTTTCAGTCCTTCGGTGATGCCTTTTTCTGCAAGTTTCTGCCCTATCATTGAGATGTCTTCCTTGGCTTCTGCTAGGGAATTGTATTTGTGTGCTTGTTTGATTTTGGTGAGCGCGGTATCTTTCCCCAGATATTTCAGACGCAAACCAAACGCCCAAATCGTGTTGATCATGCCTGCCAATCCGGCATATCTGCCAAAGAAAATAAGCCGTTTGCCTTGCTCGTCAACGATTTTCTCATAGTCGATGAGGTTACATTTTAGGTCTATCATCCGCTTGAGCATGGGCATATTATAGGATTGTCCCTTGATGACATGGGAGAAAAATACGTAGGTTTTCTCGGGTTCGAAAACCTCCACAGGCATTTCTTTTATCCCCAAAATGATGTCGCATTTCTTCAAATCCTTCGCCATTTTGGCGCCTGCTTTTATAAATTCGTCTTCTTTGAAAACTCTTTTGTCGGAATGTTGTACAACGAAATCCAACTTGTGATGTTTAATCAATCGTTCGATATGCTTGGGAGTCAGGGGCGCTCGACGCTCCATCACATATTTATCCTCATGTCTGATACCAATAAACTTGCTCATAGAAATATTTTTTACAAACCTACAAGTATTTTTTGAATTGACCATATTTCTTTGAAGAAATTTTCAGTTTTTTTTATATTGGCACAAAAATTGTTTAGTGATTTTTCATCAATATATCATATTGTCAAGATTTATTATTAATTTTGCAAAGCGAATTTTAAATCAAAGTCTAACTCATAAAAATTAAAACCATGAAAAAATCAATTCTTTTAGTTTGTTTACTCATTGCAGCGTTTTCGATGAAGATTGTTGCGCAATCGTCAGAAGTCACATTCTTTAATATGGATGGACAACAGTTTACGCTTATCATTAACGGGATTAAACAAAATGATCAACCTCAGACAAGTGTGAAAGTCACCGGTCTGACGGCAGCTAACTACAAAGCGAAAGTCATTTTCGCCAATGCATCTATTCCTCCAATCGACAAAAATCTTTTTACACGCGATGCGGATGGAAAATTTTTGAGCCTCAATTATATTGTGAAGCAAGATAAAAAAGGAAATTGGGTTGCACAAATGAACAGTTATCAGGAAAATCCTGAAGTGACCACCACACAATACAGCCAACCGCTATTGTTGGAAGAAAGACCTGTTACGACTACCACGCAAGTGACCACGAATCAAGTTACCACGAACACCAATGGCAACATGGGCAACGGTGGTATAGGTATATCGGTTGTTGACCCTGTTACGGGGCAAGCGGTGAACATGAATGTGAATGTGAATGCCAACGGAACTGCGATAAATACAGGCGTGAGCGGCACAGGTGTTACATCAACCACAACAACTACAACAACGACGACTTCATCAAACGGCGGAGTGACCATAAACGAAACCCACACCAACGGCTATGGCAACGAGGAGCATCACGACCGTGACGGCGGCGATCATCGTGGCGGCGACCATTATATGATGCAAGGCTACAGCGGAAACGTTGGATGTCCTTGGCCCATGAATGCTAATGATTTTCAATCGGCTAAAGCTTCCATCGCATCCAAATCATTTGAAGACAGCAAGCTGACCATTGCAAAGCAAGTGACTTCAGCCAATTGCCTTTTCTGTTCACAAGTGCGCGAAATCATGCAATTGTTTTCCTTTGAAGCAAGCAAATTAGACTTTGCCAAATTTGCCTACAAATATGTGTATGACCAAGGAAACTATTTCAAACTCAACGATGCGTTCACGTTTGAAAGCTCCATTGATGAGTTGAACACCTATATCAATGGGGGAAGATAAGCTTCCGAAACGAATCTAGGGAAAGCCGTTCACGTTGTGGGCGGTTTTTTTTTTGCTCCTAAGGATGGTCATTGGGGGGTCATTGGGTGGTCATTAATTGTCATTTATGGTCATTGATTGTCATTTGATTGTCATTTATTGGTCATCGGTGACGATGGTTGGATGGTTGATTTTATTGAGTTGAAGGGGAAAATTGATGATTTTGTAAAAAAGATTATATAATGCTGATATATTGTTTTTTATGGGGGTTTTTCTTCACTTTGATTTATTTCAAACATAGTTTGAAACGCATTTAACGAA
>CAIOJS010000370.1 GCA_903858655.1 uncultured bacterium
AAAGCAAAAGAATTTTTATTTCCTGTGCTGATTATAATTGTAATTGCGCTGACAGGTGCCACAATCAACAATAATGGTTTCGTGAAACCTCCGAAAGGCTATGTTTTTATTCCGATGGGAACAGCAGAAATTGGCAACAAAATCAGAACGTTTCAGGCATATTATATTTCGGAAACGGAAGTAACCAACTCACAATATGGTGAATTTCTGACCGCCTTGAAAACACAAGGAAAAACACAAGAATATGAGTTGGCAAAAATTGACAGTGCGCGATGGACACAATATGTTCCTTATGGCACTTCTTATTATGACAAAACCTATCATCTTAAAAAGGACTATCCCGTGGTGAATATTTCAAAAGAAGGTGCTAAGCTATACTGCAAATGGCTTTCCGAAAAATATTCTGTAAACAAAGAAGGCGTACAATATGAATTTCGCCTGCCCACGAATGCAGAATGGGAATATGCAGCACGCGGTGGCTTGAAAAAATGTCCATATCCTTGGGGAGGTCCGTATCCATATAATTCGTCTGGAAATTTTTTGGCACAATTCCTAGCTTTCGGATTGAACTATGGACCAGTACCAGTCAAAACCTATCCTGCGAATGATTTTGGCGTGTATGATATGTCGGGCAACGTAGCCGAAATGGTTGGTGACACCACTGTTGTCCGAGGCGGCAGTTGGGACAGCTCCGATTATGGCATACAAATTCCGACTTGTGGCGAATACTATGTTTCGCCTACAGTTGGGTTTCGTCCTGTGATGACATTTCTTGAAAAGAAGCAGAAATAAAAGATATTACTAGGTTTCTGAAACGATTACGAAGTATAAGATTTTACAAGAAATTTCTTGTTTAAAAAATCATCAAATCACATTCTGAAATTGTTTCAGAAAACGTATATCATTTTCCGAAAACAAACGAAGATCTTTCACGGCATATTTTAGGTTGGTGATGCGTTCGATGCCCATGCCAAAAGCAAATCCGGAATATTCATTACTGTCAATGCTGCAATTTTCCAACACATTAGGGTCAACCATACCGCAGCCTAAGATCTCTACCCATCCGGTTTTCTTACACATATTACAACCCTTTCCACCGCATATTGAGCAAGATATATCCATCTCGGCAGAAGGTTCGGTGAAGGGAAAATAGGAAGGGCGTAGGCGAATACGTGTGTCAACGCTAAACATTTCTTTCGCAAAATAGAGTAGCGTCTGTTTCAAATCGGCAAAGGAAACCTTTTTGTAAATATACAACCCTTCCACCTGATGAAAAAAACAATGAGCGCGAGCAGAAATGGCTTCGTTGCGATATACCCTGCCGGGCATAATGGCACGCAATGGTGGCTTTTGATTTTGCATCAATCGCACTTGCACGGATGAAGTATGCGTGCGCAAAGCGATGTCGGGCTGTTGTTCAATAAAAAAAGTGTCCTGCATATCGCGGGCAGGATGGTCAGCCTGAAAGTTCAATGCCGAAAAGATATGCCAATCGTCTTCTATTTCAGGTCCTTCTTCAACAGTAAAACCAATGTGTGAAAAGATTTGCAGAATTTCGTTTCTCACTAAGGACATTGGATGGCGCGCACCATAATTCGCAGAAGATACGTTTAACGATAGGTCCGAATTATCTGTTGCAGAAGTGCTTTTTGCTTCAAATTCAGATTTTAAAGAAGTGTATTTCTCGTTTGCAGCAATTTTCAACTGATTCAACATCTGACCTGCTACACGCTTTTGGTCGGAAGGCAAGGCTCTAAACTCCTCGAACAACTGATTTAATATGCCGTTTTTCCCAAGATATTTAATCCGAAATTGTTCTAAATCGTGTTCGTTGAGGGCAGCCGTTTTTTCAACTTCCGCGAGATGCTGTTTGATGATTGTTTCCATGATATAATTTAAAAAAATTGCCCAAAATCACACAACTTCGGGCAATTTCGGTATTCAATTTAGAGAATTATTTTACGATTTCGATAGTCATTTTAATGTCTTCAACGGGTTTGTCGGCAGCACCTGTTTTTACGGCAGCAATTTTATCAATCACATCCAAACCTTCTGTCACTTCGCCAAAAACAGTGTAATCACCATCCAATTGAGGTGTTCCGCCAATGGTTTTATAGGCTTTGCGTTGTTCAGCAGAGAATGTTTTTCCGGTACGTTGTTCCATAGCAGTAAGGTCTGCTTCTGTATAAACTCTTCCCTGAACAATATAAAACTGTGAACCGGAAGATTCTTTTTTCGGATTAATTTGGTCAGGCATACGTGCGGCGGCTAAAGCTCCTTTTTTGTGAAAGTATTTAGCAAGAATTTCTGCAGGGATGGTGTAGCCGGCATCTTTTGTTCCGTTTGCAGCACCGCCTCCTTGTATCATAAACCCATTTATGACCCTATGAAAGATAGAACCATTGTAAAAACCTTCTTTAACGAGCTTCAAAAAATTGTCTCGATGTTGGGGAGTATCGTTATAAAGCTTCACTTTGATGTTTCCATGCGAAGTTTTTATTAAAAAAATTAAATCAGTAGCAGCCTGATTTTGAGCACTAACGAGTCCTGAAAACAAGACAACGATAAAAAAATAAATAATAATTTTTTTCAT
>CAIOJS010000371.1 GCA_903858655.1 uncultured bacterium
CTCCAAAATTATCTTTTAATGATAATGATATAGCTTGTATTTCTGGAATAACTATGTCTATAATGTATGAATCAGAACTGATTAATAAAAATACAGTAATTTGTCCCCATCATGTCGCTAAATATATTGAAGACAAAACTTGTTATCTAGTATTATTTAAGGAATGTGGAGAAAAACCATGTGCTATTATTCGACCGATATCCAATATATCTAAAAAATAAAAAGGAAATGTTGGCACAGATACAACAATGGCGTATATTCATGGTATGATGCAACAATTAGAAAAACTCAAAGAACATTGTCAGGCTAATAATTTTTCTGACAGGACATCGGAAAACTATATTTATTCCGTTAAGTGCTTTCTTGAATGGCTTGATAAATCAAAAAAAGAAATAGATCGGGATAGCCTTTATAAATATCACTCTATCCTAAAAAACAAAAAATTCGAGACGGCAACTATAAAACTTCATGCCTGTGCTATTCGATATTATTTGAGGTCTGTTTTAAACCGTGACGATTTAGTCTCCTCTATGCCGACCATTAAGCAAGTTTCAAAATTGCCAGTTATTCTATCTAAGGATGAAGTAAAAAGAATGATTGGTTCCGCGTTGAATAAAACACACAAAATGATTTTAACTGTTCTTTATTCCTGTGGATTGCGATGCGAAGAAATGTTATCCATCAAGATTATGGATATTGATTTTGATAGGAAAAATATTCTCATACACGGTAAGGGGGCAAGAGATAGGTTTGTTCCCATAGGTCAAAAGATTATTTGTTTAATTAAAGATACAATTTGTGGTCTTAAACCAAAAGATTATTTATGCACAAGTATAAGGCGTGGCCCTCTTGATAGATCAGGAAGATTGTTGAGTTCCCGCACTATCGGAAAAATTGTTGAAAACTGTGCTCAAAGAGCAGGAATAACAAAGCGGGTATACCCCCATCTTCTTCGGCATTCTGTAGCAACGCATTTAATCGAGGATGGCGTTGATATTAGATATATTCAAGTTCTTTTGGGACATTCCAGTATTTTAGCAACATCACATTATACACAAATAGCAACAATGTCAAACAATACTATGGAGTGTAAAACCAATTACTTATTCGATTAAGGTTCAACATAACTTAGTTGTAAGCAATAAAATTGTGCAAAAACTTTAATTTATAGGCGGCGCAAAATGAAATTAAGATTTCGTCACGATTTGCGAAAGTTAATCAACGCTCACGGGATTGATGTTTATCTCGATGCCCCTGATTGGTTTATAGAGTCTACGATTACTACGTTTTTGGAAACTATCAAGGAGTTTCACGCCCCAACGAAGTTTGCGCCGCTGAATAATATGGTAGGCACAATTTTACAGCCTACAACAGCCGCAGCCCAAAATACGGCTGACACTGTGGAATAATGTTTATAGGCCGTACTTCGGGCGAGTGCGGCAAACGTTGCAGGCAATAACGCCACACGTAATTCAGGTTTGAAAGGCAGGCACGATGTTTCACCAACCTTTAACGATAGAAGAAGCGCGAGCATATAGGTATGGATGTTGGGCTGGTAATACAAAGGGGCACGGCTACAAAGAAGGGTTTTGCTGTGCTGAAGTTTCTGATTCATCCGGTTGGCATTATTGGCAATGCTCGCGCAAGAACAAATCCGGCCCCGGTGGTCTTTACTGCGGTATTCATGCAAAAAGGGTGCGCCTGCCGGACATTAAGGAGGGTGTGGCGTTACAGCCAGCAACAGCCGCTGTATGTCATGCCGAGAACGCTGCGGAGTGATTGATTTTGATAGCGGCACGAACATACAACGGCAAACGTTGGCCGAAACTGCGGTCGCTCGATCACGAATTATAGGAGGTGCGTGTGGATACTCAATGTAAAGCGTGTCAACGAAAGTACGGTAACATCAGGCTGATATGGCGTTGTCCGGCGTGCGCCTCCGAACAGGAGGAATCCGCTCCCTCCGCATCGGCCAACACAGGCAGCCCAAAATTGCCGACTCGTGCCGATTTTGTTGCGTGGTTATCAACATTTGAATCCGCTCCGTCAGCATGCTCAATTTATGATTGGTTGTGTCGGCAACTTCGGGCGGGTGCCTGAAACGTTGGTGTAAATAAATTTGCGCAAAACAATTTAATTATAGGCGGTTGGCTATGTGGTATTCAGTGAATGATAGATTGCCAAACAAGAATGTTCATTGCTTAACGTATTCGCCAGATATTGATGGTGTTAAGTATCGTATTCTTTGCACCAACAATGGTAGGTTTTATTCAAGTGTGACGCACTGGGTGTATCTACCTAACCCGCCAACCGCAAACACTGCGGAAGGCGCAAATTTACATCCACCAACACCGCAAGGGCAAAATGCTCAAAGCAGCACTTCGCCCGTTGCGTAAACGTTGTAGTAAATGCGCTCGAGGAGTTTTTATTATATGGCGCGGCTAAATAGCGAAACGTCAGTTGGTTTGGAGAGTAACGGGTTCGATCCCCGACCTCGAGTCGCAAGCGTCTCGAGAGTGAGACCAACGCGCCAATTTTTAAGGAACCTCGAGCGCACAATTTGCGGGACGTTGGCCGCTGATTAAAGGAGGCGCGCAAGTGGTGAGAGCAAATATAAAATTTGTAATTGAGGGAATAGATTTATCCATGGCTTTTGATTGTACCTCAGAGGTTGCATACGAGATACACAATTACCTGATTAATCGCGCCTCCAAATCATCGGAAGCGGCCAAACTATCGGGCGTAGATGCGGTTGTAAACCCACAACAGGCAAAGCCAGAAAAATGTTTAATATGCGGCTTAACTAAAGTTAATGGTGTTTGCAATACTGTATTATGTTCCAATAGAGGTAAATAAACATTCATCTGGCGTTTGACAGACGTTGCCTGCAATAGCGGCCAAGAACTTTATAAATAGGAGGTTTGCGATGGAAAAATTAGTTCACATTATCGGCTTTCCCATTATTTCTAAGTTGATTCGCGGGGAAACTGTAGAATTAAGCGATGTCTGTTTTGTTCCCGACGATCAACTTTTCAACGAATCTAAGAACAAGAATTTTTGCGTTAAGTTTCCAATACCGCAAACCTCAAACACTAAGGAGTTGGCCGCTACAGACAGCCAACAACTGCAAGCCGTAATCGCTGATCTTTCCTATGTGGATCAGGTTATTAACGATACAGAAGCTATTGTACAGAAGCTATTGTCATTGGCGCGGAAAGCGCGATGAAAGGCGGCGACAAATGCAGATTAAGTTTTCACATAGCTACCCGAAACTTCACGGCCAAGAATCGGCGCTTCTTGTTGCCGTCGAACTGCGCGGGCGGTCTGATTTTTCAGAGAAATTTATCGAGTACGATACTGTGTTCGATGGAGGCCACTATCCATTGCCGCCCGCGCAATACATGGTACTGGTTTTTCTCGGTAACGAGCTGATACCATTCACGACCGTGCGCCGATGGACAGAGGAAAAGTTTCGGTATTATCACAACGCCATAGGCCAGACGTTTGAAATCGTTCGCGTGGTCGCCGCAAAGGCAGCGGAGTCCGCGCCAACATCCACCAACACAGGCATGGCGGCTGGAAGCCAGCCCAAATTACGCCAGCTTATTATAGAGCTTGGCAAACGCGGCGTTATCGGCGCATCGGATAGAGACACAGCCATCGTAGATGAGATTTGTAAACGAGAGGGAATAGTATTGTAGTTGGCGTAACTTCGCCATGTCTGAGACGTTGTATGCAATTAATCGCGCTCTGAAAATTATAGGGCAACCGTAAGAACCCCGCATCGTGCGGGGTAAGAAAAAGAAAATGCAAAATAATTAAAATAGTTGTTGACTTCCGTTGTCCTTTGTGGTATATTATAAGTGTAGACAGAGAGACAGATAACCACAAAACAGGACAAAAAAATGCAGATGCCAATCGGACAGTTAAAAGCAAAAAAAACGGTGTTCTGCTCTATTTGCGGATGTTCGTTGACAAGAAATGCAAGCGAACTTGTATACAGCAAAGATGATTCTGAAATACAAAAAGCAAAAGAAAAAATGGCTGCAAAATTAAACGCTGAATATACATGCAAAATTTGCAAGTCGATAGCAAAGGTTTAAGATGGCAAAGAAAAACGAACAAACCGAGGTGGTTAAAATCCGCCTCGGTTCAGAGGATAAAGTCAGGCTGCAAGAAATTGCAGAAAAGGAGTGCCGGACATTCTCGGATCAATGCCGTTTGGCTATCCGCGAATGGCTTAAAACCAAGAGCGCACGTCTTGTGCGCGGAACGGTTGCCGGACACTAAGGAAGCGCGATTAACAGCATACAACAAACGCGTTACGCAAGCCGCATGAACAAACGACGCGGCCAGTGCAACACGTCGGACGTTGGCTGCAATAGCGGCCAAGGTCAAAATTATAGGAGCGGCTTATGAAATTGAAGATGCACTCTTTCGACTTCGGGGAATGTACGTTGACATTTAGTGTGCCAAAGGAGATTATGCACAGTAATAGTTTTGGCAATGTCCCTGGCGGTGTTGAAG
Source organism: uncultured bacterium (assembly GCA_903858655.1). GTDB lineage: Bacteria > Bacteroidota > Bacteroidia > Bacteroidales > CAIWKO01 > CAIWKO01. The sequence continues at coordinate 4,528 of CAIOJS010000371.1, forward strand.
TGGACCTTGTTGCCATAACTAAGAACGCCGCTCTTGGAATTAAGGAGTTGGCCGCTACAGACAGCCAACAGCTAAAGGAATCCATTGCACTATTAAAAAAGTGTTGTGGCTTAACAAGCTATAGTCACAGTTACGAGGATTTACATAATCAAGTACTATCATTTGTGCAACGGGCTTCCGTTTAGCACACGTTGTAAGTAATAATTTTGCTCTTGAATAAATAGGCCGCGCCGAAGAAAGAAGAAAAGAAAATGCCGTGCAATTATAAAGAGTATCCTGAAAATTGGAAGTGGCTTTCAAAGCAGATTATTTCAGACGCAGGAAACAGGTGCGAACTTTGTTACGCTCCTAATCACGAATTGATTGTAAGAAAAAAAGATAGTGGTTATCCGTGGCAACTTGCCGAAAATGTGGGTGACGGTGGGGATTATCCGAAGTTGACAAAGGTTATTCTTACGGTTCATCATATTGATTCAGACAAAAATAATAGCAAGAAGCAAAACTTAATTGCACTCTGTCAACGGTGTCACCTTCGACTTGATTTGCAGAAGCACATGAAAAACCGAAGAGCGGCGCGGCAGGAAAGGAATAAAAATGAGTTATCACGAAATGGCATGCGATGCTGGATACGGCCCAAATGATGATGGGCATATCGAAATGGAAGCCATGGCGGAAGCGCAACACCGTCACGAATTTGAAATGAAGTGCGAAGCGGAAGCGCAGGCACAAGCAGATGCCGCGCAAGCAGAAGCGGAAGTGGCTCAGTACAGCACACAACAGGCGCAGGAGTGCCAGCCGGAATAGTAAATATGCAGTCGTACCGGCCAGCATCCATGCGCCGGACGTTGTACGCAATGTGCGCAGAACCATATTGAAAGGCGGCGCAATTATGATTACAGACATTGATAAATATATTTCTGATATACAAGCTGCGTTAAATAATGATATTGGCGAAGGCTGTATCAACAAACTGCGGGCGAATGTTCTTGCCCATCAAGTTGGGTTAGTTAGAAAAGAACTAACGGAACGCGCCGCAAAACAAGTTGAGTCTGCGCACACAGACGTACAACAGGCAAAGGTAATGCCATGCCTTTGTGTTCACAAAGATTTAGAAGGTATGCGCTACGAGTTGCAAATAGTCAAGGAGTGTCCTCAACACGGTCATTATCGTAAGTAATAGCGGCACGGCAACCGTTTGCCATCCGTTGTCGTAAATGGTCTTCTTAAATTTGATTGGAGGTAACCGTGGATTGGCAGTGTAGTGGTTGCGGCAGGCATTTTTCTTGGATGCAAACTGAGTGCCCGTATTGTAAGTTCGTCTTCACGGTTACAACTGGCGGTACTCAGCCCACATCCGACAACACGCAAAGCGAGCCATGCTTTTCTCACGGTAAACATGGTTTTGTAAAAGTGTGTTGTGATTGCGGAACCGAGGTTGGTGGCAGTAACATATAAGCACGGCTCGCGTTTGCGGGACGTTGGGCGAAATTGGCCGGTAGAAAACCACGAATTATAGGAGCGGCAATGATAGAACCAATGTACCACGCAGAACGAATGAGCGACGATTTAATCGGGCACGAAATATTCATCGACAAGATTAACGAAGTCATTGCCGCTCTGAATAAATCGGAAACCGGCCAACATCAGCCCAACACGGCTAGCCCGCAATTGCGGGGGCTGGTCGCGGTTCTTAGGGGGTCGGCAACGATATCCACCACTGCAGTTTTAACGATACTTTACAACGAGTTTCCGCAACTACGGGCGTAGCCGGAACGTTGAATGCAAGCCGCGCTTAGAACACGATATATGAAGAGAGGTCAGCTATGATTTTAAATTGTAACAGTTGCGCTGAAACAGAGGGAGGAGTCGCTCCTTGTATTTTTGAGGTACCAAAATGTTTGGGAGTGCCACCTGTATTGTATTGTCCAGTATCAGGTGAAAAAGCCGATTGGGATATTGTACCAGACGAGCTGACCTCAAAAGTTGAACGAGTTCATAAAAGCGCGGTCGGAGCCGAGGCTCCTTCTTGCATTCCAACGGCTCGCTCACAATCCGCCGTGTCGGATAACCCGCCGTCCGCGCAAGCGCGGCCAGCATCCAACACGTCTCAGCTTGCAATTGCAGCGCGTGAAGTACTTGATATATTAACAAAGTGTAATGGTTCAATAGCCTGTAGATGCGTTGATAAACTTCGTTCCGCGCTGCAACAGCAAGCGTGAGCGAGCCGTTGAATGCAAGCCGCGCTTAGAACACGATTTATTAATAAGGGGTGCATTATGTCAAGATACCATTTGCTTAATATTCCAATAGACGGTAGTGTACCTGACGGATACGAGCTTATTCTCGCCTATGCAAAAAACGATACTGTTGTTATTCCAATTGACCCTAATGGTCTTGATGAAGATCATAACTGTGATTGGGAGGGATGCTCTTCTGTCGGTCATGTTTTACGTATTTCGCCTCAACAGAAGTATGAACTTGAGCGCAATCATAAAAAATAAATATTAAATTAAATTCCCACCTACTAATATCTTCAATGGTTTCATTTATATTCTTTTTCAAATCTTCCACATTTAACCGGATTGGTGAAATTATTTCATTAATCTTATAAGGAGGCTTGATTGGTACTTCATATCGTGGCTATTACAGCTATAACAACAGAAAGGAAGGTAAATACAGTTATCGCTCCATTTGATTCTATCAGTTCAATTGATTTTGAATATGAAATAGATGGAATGGGGAAAGAAACTGGAGAGCTGTTAATTCATTATAATTCAAGTTGTGCCGATACGGTAATTAACGAAAAAGATGTGGAAAGTCTTCGCTTCAGAATTTATGAAGATGAAGATGGCAATAATATGTTTGAGGCTACTACTATTAAGGGATTTGAAAAAGATTTTATTCAAATGATGACCAGATACATGAGATTAGTACATGGCGAATTAATAGACGATTCTAAAATATTTACATAAAAATTGGACCCGAAAGGGTCCTGTTTTTACCCTTCATTTTTTTTAACTATTAAATAAATCAGTGGCCCAGGTTAACCCTGAGCCACCTATTGGTTACAGCAGAGGACTACATGGGTGGCAAAAGCTATAACCAAAATTAAATTTGAGAATGCAATGATCGCGGAGATCTTACCTCTGGCAAGCCTTTTATTTCGTTTGCCACATTAGGATTACTCCCCGCACTAGAAGGAGTTGGTGGGGTTTCAGCAGTATCATTTCCTTGTGAATATTGAGGCACAACGCCTTGTTGAGAATTAACTCCGTTTAAAGCTTTATCAGCTATTTGAAGCTCAGGTATAGTATCAAGAGCTATCAAATGAGCTTGTTTAAGATTTTTATAAACCTCTTCATACAAAGCTGGCGTCGCATTCTTCATTATCAACATCCTAAGCTTAAACTCATTTACGTCATAACTTCCAAGACGCATAAATCTTTGAGTTAACAATATAATAAGATTTGGCACAGATATTGTAGCGGGATTAGTCCCTTTGCTTGCAGCTAATGTATTAACATCTTGCATAACACCCTGAACATTTTGTTCACTAGCTTGTTGATTCTCAATGTCGCGTTTTTGGGCAGCTTCATTTTGATTACTTTCAATTCTTTTTGCCTGCTCAATTTGGGCATCTGCAGCATACAACGCATTAATAATAGTGCCGGCACCTTGAGCTTCCGCCTGACCTTCTGCTTCTTGTATTTTCATCTCAAGTCTTTTCTTTAAATCTTCCTGAATATATTGATATTCTTTATCAGGATCTAATTCTAATTCTCTCATAACGGTTGGTTTAGAAACCATAGCATCAGAACCCTGCTGCTCGGCAAGCTGTATCATGAGTTTCTTTTTATCCAAATCATCTGCCATTTTAAAATTTGACATCTTAATATCTAGGTTTGGTATTCCCATAAAACTAGAAACAATTTTCTTAACAAAATCAATCATTGCGTGCATTCCGGCGCGATGATTAATAAATGTGTTTTCAACAACCCTTAAAGAAACATTGCTTCCAGACCAAGAGGCCCCACCTCTTATGATTTCAGGTATAATACCCATACCTGTAATAATTGTATCTTCAGTTGCTCTTATTTCAGGCGTTATCATTAACAACTTAGCATCGCCACTAAAATTCTCCATTCCTAAAGGAATAGGAACAATAGATATATAGTTAGGATCAGACCTCCATCTACGTATTTCCTGCTCAATTTTTGCTCTCCAGTCAGAAAGATTAATAGTAGCATGAGGACTGACATCTCCGGTCCCTTGCGGGAACAACAACCTTAATGGAACGATATGGTCAAAGGCGATCATTTCATTCCCCTTTTTAAGTACCTTAGTATGAAAGATATCTTTTAAAACTGCCATTGGTGCCGGAATACCCCAACCACGTTCTGAAGGTACAATATATTGAGGAGCTGCTCGTTTCAAGTGGAATACATTATCGGCCATTAATTTTAACTGTTTACGCTTCTCTACGGCCCTTATAACCTCAAGTCTTGTTCCATTAACAATATCCATATCTCCACGCCTAATAGCGAACTGTAGGTCAGCAGGTATAGTATAATAATAAAAATGATCTCCTGTAATAGAATTGTATTTAATATCTATATATAAGAGGTCCCAGTGTACTATACCGAGTTTACTTATCTCTTTAGTATTTACATCTTTAGCATCCATTTCACCTTCATAATTACACTCTGGGCTGGCACATTTAGCTTTAAATTTAAAATTTTCAAA
>CAIOJS010000372.1 GCA_903858655.1 uncultured bacterium
AGCAACGCATTACTGTTATTTTTTGTACAATACAACATCGCGTTGCTATTGATACGCGTCAGATAAAGCAGCGCATTGCTTGCAGACCGCAGACCGTATAGCAACGCGTTACTATTGGGGCGAATCAAATACTGCAACACATTGCTGGCCGAGCGCAAGCCATACACAATCGCGTTACTATTATTTTTTATGCCATACACCAATGCATTACTATTTGCGTCAACCATGTTTGTCGATGGCACCACCGTGCCACCGGACTGCGCGATCACGCATCCATTGACAAAACCCTCTCGCCAAGAGCTTGGTGCTGTATTGCCAAATGTTTTGACAATCGACTCTTGATTCCAGCCAGCTACACGAGAAATATTATTGATACGAAGATATGAATTTGCGGGATTAATCATCACAGTTGAATACATATTTGAAAAATCTATGTCTGCAAACACAACCGTGCACAAAGATATTATTATTACCATGCATAACGGGAAAATGATTGCCACGCGCTTCATACTCTCTCCCTGGACCTCATATGTTTCTAAACATCCCGTTTAGAAAATAGTAATTCGAGCATGCAATAGCAATCATTTTTAAAAAAACGTGAAAAAGCAGTTATGTTGGCGACAAGAAAAGTAAATCACACCGAATCATCCATAACCTTACCACGCACTTCAACCCGCGTACCGCCCAAAACTTTTACACTCGCATTGTTAGAAGCACTACCGGCAGCGCTGTTGCCAAAAACAATACCATTTGAAATTGCCTGCGGATAACTGTTTTGCGCAAGAGCAACCTCATAAACAACCGGACCTTTACGACCCGTAGCTATATATTTCATATCTTTGGACCAGGAAACTGACTCAAACTGGTCATCAGGAGGTATGCTTACATTACCGACCAAATTCACCAAGGTAAGTGTCTTTTTATCAAATTCGTATATTTTCAAATTTTTATTTTGCCAATCAATAATATACTGTTCATAAGCAAATGCTAAAAAAGTTCCATCAGCACTCCAACTAACATCGATAGGCGAAGTCGTATTCCCACAATAAACATATGAAGTAGGAATCAATGTAAGGCTTGATCCATCGAAAGAAAAAATGTCCTGCTCATATTCACCACCGACAGACACTATGCCAGCGCCAGCAACAGCAAGATAGTATCCATCTGGCGACCAGCTCAGTGAATAAACCACAGCACCAGCCAGAGAATACTGAAACAGCATGGTCAGAGAAACACCGTCAAACCCATAAACACTCAGTACATTATTCGCTGCTCCACCAACGGCCAAGTATCTACCACTCGGATGCCATCGGGCACAGAATATAGAACTCGCAAACAAAACTTTAGCAACGAATTTAAGACGAATGCCGTCAAATGAGTAAACATAAACATAGCGATTTGTTTGGTCTACCATCGTTATATACCTACCATCACAACTCCAATCAACGCTTCCGCAATGATTACCGCCACGATTAAGTGCATCAACAAGAGTAAGCGTTTCTGCTGTACTATCAAAACGGTAGACAAGCAAATCGCTAGGAGAACTGTCAGAAACAACACTCAAATAGCACCCATCCGGACTCCATGCCACCAATGGCCCTCCCCAATTAGTAAGTTGTAATTCATCACATCCTGGCATCCTTACAAGCGCTGATCCATCAAATTTATACACCCTCAGCGTTTTATTATCGCCTACATTAATGGCAATAGTCGCAAGATACTTATTACTAGGATGCCATCGAACAGTCTCAATATCTCCATAAGTAACACGTGTTGCCGTGGTAAGAAAACTCAGAGATAAAGAATTATTACTATCAAAAAAACATTTGTTGTCGCACAGAATCGTTCCCTTAGTCAGTCGCAT
>CAIOJS010000373.1 GCA_903858655.1 uncultured bacterium
CACCAAATGCTAGTAATAAAACCTTCTACAATTGTTGAAGTTTTATATCCTCGATTAGATCCTGAAACAGGTAAATCAACATTATTCTCAACTAGCTCTCTAAAGCCAATTTTCTTCAACATTTGGCGCAAAAAAACCATTCCACCCCATGGTGTAATCTCTTTATTGGTAAAGGATATATCAAATTCCATAACTCATTTTTTTCTAATGCTACGCATTAGGATTTTGAAGCAAAAATAATCATTTATTTTCTATTGCGGAATTTGGGTTAAATCCTGAGGTAACACCTAACTTTCGCAAACGTTTGCGTATGTCGAAGGCAAAGGTGCACGTATGGGTTTCTGAAATGTCGGCAATGCGCACCTTGCTCACATCGAGCTTTGCACCTGCTCCCATCGCACTCACAATTTTATGCTGCAAGCGCACAGCGTTCAACAGCATATATGCCTTGGGCGATAAGGTGTCAATGGCATCTACGATATAATCGTATGGATTTTCGAGCAGCGCAATCATCGAATCTTCTTTCAAATAGGCATCCACCAAAACAAGCTCAACTTGGGGATTGATGTCGCGCAAGCGTTGGGCTAATACGGCTGTTTTTCGTTGTCCTTGTGTGCTAATGAGTGCTATCAATTGGCGGTTCCGATTGGAAGGCTGCACAAAATCAGCGTCAGCGAGGGTCAATTTACCGACGCCTGCACGGCAAAGCATCTCAGCCGCCGCACTGCCAACGCCACCCAAACCAATGACTAAAACATGCGACTTCCTTAGTATATCAAGCTTTTCACTTCCCAACAGCAATTCCGTTCTGCCGAGCCATTCGTCCTTTGGCATCATGAAGGATTAGGCTTGCGACAAATCTACAATGCCTTTTTCTATGCGATTCAAACTTTGTTCTTTGCCAATGAGTTCAATGATTTCGAACAAATCGGGTCCTTTGGATGCTCCAACGATTAGCAATCGTAAGGCATTCATAACTTGACCTGTGTTGAGTTGCGCTTCTGTTATAAAATTCATGACATGGTATTTAGCCACAGCGGCATGAAAAGGTTCGGTCTGTTGTAATAAGTTGCCCACCTTTTTCATATTTTCGGCAGAATCTTGTCTCCAACGGTCTTTCACCGATTTTGCATCATAACTATCGGGAGCCACAAAAAAGAAAGAAGCTTGTTCCCAAAACTCATGCAGAAAAGTCATACGCGGTTTCACCATACTAACAACAGTCAAAAGTTTCTCTTTATCGAGATGCAGTACTTTTAAGGTCAGGTCGGGCGCAAGGAGGTCGGCAAGGGCTGCATCCGACATCTGTTGCAGATAATGATGATTGAACCATTTTGCTTTTTCGGGATCGAACTTCGAGCCAGCTTTGCCCACACGTTCCAAAGAAAATGCTTCAATAAGTTCGTCCATGCTAAATATCTCTTGTTCGGTGCCCGGATTCCACCCTAAGAATGCCAACATATTGATACACGCATCGGGCAAGTAACCCGATTCTCTGTAACCTGAGGAGATTTCTTTGGTTTGCGGGTCGGTCCATTGCAAGGGAAATACGGGGAAGCCCATGCGGTCGCCATCGCGTTTGCTGAGTTTGCCATTGCCATCGGGTTTCAACAACAACGGAAGATGAGCAAACTGAGGCATGGCATGTTCCCATCCTAAATAACGATACAACAACACATGCAAAGGCGCCGAAGGCAACCATTCTTCGCCACGGATGACATGCGAAATCTTCATCAAATAATCGTCCACCACGTTAGCAAGATGGTAGGTGGGCAATCCATCCGATTTAAAGATGACTTTATCATCAAGCTGCGTGGAATTGACGCGCACTTCGCCGCGTATCAAATCGGTAACCAACACTTCTTCATTTTCGGGTATCATGATACGAATTACATAAGGAGCGTCCGATTCTATAATGGAAGTTACTTCCGCTTCTGTCATAGTCAAAGAGTTTTTGAAATCAAGACGATTGTGCTGATCGTATTGAAAGTTTTTCTTTTCGGCTTCGTAGCTCTTGCGGGCGGCATCCAACTCTTGCGAGGTGTCGAACGCATAATAGGCATAGCCTTTGTCAATCAAATCAAGGGCATATTGTTTGTATATCGCTTTGCGTTCCGACTGACGATAGGGTGCATAAGGACCTCCGATGCCTACGCCTTCGTTAAAATGGATACCACACCACTGCAAGGATTCAATAATATAGTTTTCGGCACCTTCCACATAACGGTTTTGGTCTGTATCTTCAATCCGCAGGACCATATCGCCCCCCAGCTTTTTAGCAAATAAATAATTGTACAAGGCTGTTCTAACGCCGCCTATGTGTAACGGTCCCGTAGGACTTGGAGCAAATCGTACTCTGATTTTATCTTGGTTCATTTTGAAAGTTTCGGCAAAATTAGCGTATTTTTTTATTTCTGGAAATGATTTATCACGGCATGTAAGTTACCGTTAACTGTAAAGAACTTACCGTTAACTGATTTGGTCATGTTTTTACCAAGATTTTTTTAGTTTATACGTTTATATAGTTAACAGCAACCAATCATTTTAATAACCTTAAAAAACCAATTAATATGACAGCCTCAAAAGAATATGTATTCTGGATAGCTTATGCTGCATTTATGATTTTGGTACTTGCAGTTGTGCTGATGCTCGGATAAGATTCGAGGGAATACGAGACGACAATTTTATGAAAAATAAACTGACTACCACCCCGCGAGGGGTGGTTTTATTTTTGTAATTTTGCAGAAAAAATCTCATGACCACTCCTACACTTACAGATGCCCTAACCCAAGCGGATGACTCCTTGCTGACATCTTTGCCCAAAAGCGATTTGCATAATCATGGTATGTTGGGCTTTAGAAGAGATGTGTTGAGACAGCTTTACAATGCAGACCTGAAAGAGCCTCCCGCCAAGTTTCAAGTTTTTAAAGAGTTTGAAGACTATTTGAACCACACTTTGGGACCTTACATACCGCAAGAAGGCTTCTTCGAGCACTCCCTTCGAAATGCCTTCCTGCAAGCCAAAGCGGATGGCATTCGCGTGTTGCAAATGAGCATTGATTCTCGATTCTATTATTATCTCCCCGGCAGTATGATGACCGACATTGTTGAAAGAGCCCACAAGGAATGTGCTCCCGAAATTGCTTTCTATCCCCAGCTTGGCATGGATCGTGCCCATAACTTCAACAGATTGATGCACGAAGTCGAGAATTTGCTCGATACGGGCTTTTTTAAATCCATTGACCTCTATGGCGACGAACTTCACGGTAGCGTGGACGATTTTATCCCCATCTATAAAAAAGCTCAACAGATGGGGCTAATCTTGACGGCGCATGTAGGCGAATATGGCTCTGCAGAATCGGTGCGCACCACAGCCGAGACCCTGCAATTGGACCAAATTCAGCATGGCATTGCGGCAGCAAATTCCGTAGAGGTGATGCAATGGTTGGCTAAGCAAAAGATACTGCTGAATGTATGTCCGTCGAGCAATGTGGCTTTGTGCCGCGCCATTTCATTAGAACATCATCCCATCCGTACTTTGTTCGACCATGGTGTGCGCGTCTCCATCAATACCGATGATTTGTTTGTCTTCAACCAATCGGTGAGCGACGAATATCGAAATCTGCATAAAGCAGGAGTGTTTCATGCTGAGGAACTCGAACAAATTCGGCAGTACGGATTACAGGCTTTTGAGGCGTAAAGTGAGGCGATTAGGGATATCGCTAAGCATCAAAAATGAATTCATAAGAAATTTTTTAGTAAAAAATACGTGCTATTCTTGATAAAGGATATATCTTTGTGGCTCTAAATCGAAACAGATGAAATTTGGTGTTGTAATTTTTCCGGGATCCAACTGCGATCATGATATTTTGTATGCTTTAAAAAAGATTTTAAAGCAAGATGTTGTTGCTTTGTGGCATAAAGATAAAGACTTGCAGGGATGCGATTTTATTTTCTTGCCAGGTGGTTTTTCTTATGGCGACTATTTGCGCTCGGGCGCCATCGCGCGTTTTTCGCCCATCATGGAGCAAGTGATTGACTATGCCAACAAGGGCGGTTATTTGATGGGTATTTGCAATGGCTTTCAAATTTTGTGCGAAGCGCGGCTGTTGCCCGGCACACTGCTGCACAATGATAACCAAAAGTTTATTTGCAAAAATGTGTATATTACTCCTGTGGCAAAAAAAACCTTTCCCACTGAGTTTCTCGCGTCCCACATAGCCTTGAAGATACCCATTGCGCACGGCGAAGGACGGTATTATGCCGATGAAAAAACGATTAAAGACCTGATGAAGCACGACCAAATTCTTTTCAAATATTGCGATGCGCAAGGACAGACCACCGCCGAAGCCAACCCCAACGGCAGCTTGGAAAACATTGCGGGCATTTGCAACAAACAGCGCAATGTGTTTGGCATGATGCCCCATCCCGAACGCGCTGCCGACATGGAACTATCCAATGCCGACGGACGACTCATTTTGAGTTCCATAGTGGAAAGCCTAGCAAAAAAATAAGACTTCCTGCTAAAGATAATCCCTCGAAATTTATTCTTACGTTTAAAAATTATTGTCCATGGAAACTAATCCCATTCAAAAAACACCGATAGGGCTGAGCATCTTACGTTGGTTTACCCGCATTTTTTCTTTACTCCTGGTGGGTATATTTATCTTTCAGATGTTTGAAGCAAGCCTATACTCAAGCGGCAAAGTGTCGGACTTAGGTTACATAGAAATTGCTGCGCTTTTGATGATGCTTGGCACTATAGTTTCCTTAATGCTGGGGTTCAAATGGGAAATACTGGGCGGAGTAATCAACATACTTTGTGTTTTTGTACTTTCCATCCTTATTGCCACCCGCGCACCTGTACCTTTTGCCGTAATGGTTTTCGGATTTCCGGGCATACTCTATATCCTTACTGGATATTTTCAAAAGAAACTTCTTAAAAAGTAAGTCGTACTCGTTTTTTTGGGGAGGGATTCCGTCATAGGGCAGATTTGTGTTCGGACATCGGCATTTGCCTTTGGATATGCCCGTGGGTGAAGCCTCGCGCTACATCAATTTGGGCGATTGGTTCTATAATTTCACCTACGGAGAGCTCGATGGGACTACTTTTGAGTTGAAGAAATTTGAAGAGGAAGGCTAGAATTCATCAAGATTCTCATCGAAAAATCTTCATCAACTCTCCTCTTAAATCTCTTATATATAGCGATATAAAAATCCTGTAGCGGGAAATATCCTCCTCTAAAATCCTATTGTTTTGTATAGATATAGCACAAAAAACCCCTTGTCTGAACCATCCAAACACGTGTCTGAACGATTCAGACACGTGTTTGGATGGTTCAGACTCATGTCCGGATAACTCAGACTCATGGCTGAATAACTCAGATTCATGGATGGATAACTCAGATTCGTGTTCGGATAACTCAGATTCATGCCCGGATAACTCAGATTCATGTCTGAATAGTTCAGACTCATGTCTGAGAATATCAACCACGTGTAGGATTTATTCAGCCAACAAAATATTTTTTTCTTAAAATAAAATTTTTGTTTTTCGTATTGCTATTTTTATATACCTTTGTAAAATATTTCATCGGTAGAAATTTAAAAAACAAAAAACAAAACAAAACAGAAACTCCATTTTAAAAACCAAAACAAAAAGTTATGGCAAAACAGTATTATTTTCCGAAAGCTATGCCCGACAAACGGGCTTGGGCGGTAAAGTATAAAACAAATATACCCGACAACGGCGCCACATTGGCAATGGCACAAGCCGAAGTTACTGCCGAAAAAGCTCTTTGCGATGTTATGATTAACGCGATTGATGCTGCCGACGTAGCAGTCGCATTAGCCACGCAAAAAATCAAAGATAGAGACATCGCTATTGCTGATACTATGAAAGTTTTTGCACCAAATATCCAAGCACACAAAAAAAATACGCTTTATAACGAAGGTATTGGTGCAGCTTTGGGTATCATTGGCTCAGAAATTGATTTCGACCCTATGACCGTAAAAACTACGGTTAAGTTGGCTGTCGCACCTAACGGTGTGGACATTAAATTTACGTTAGAACATGCCGAAGGTGGCAATATTTATTGCAAACGCGGAAGTGAAACAGCTTTCACTTATTTAAAACATGTTACCCATCCTCATACCATTGACACACGTCCAAATATTGGCGGAGCCACATCCGAACAACGCCAATATTATGTCTTCTTAGTCTTAAACGACCAAGAAATTGGTATCCAATCGGATATAGCTACCATTCCATTATAATTGAAATCTTTTTCTACCGAGAAATAAAAAAATGGGCTTCGCTGTATTAGCGAAGCCTTTTTTGTTTACCTTTGATGAAAATTTTAAGAGTATGAAAAAGCTATTTATTATTTTATTAATTATTGTTATTGCATCAGGATGTAATAATGTAGAACAAAAAAAATCAGACAATTCATCTGAAATTAAACTATTAGATAGATTAATTAAAAACCGTTTAGAAGTACTTGAAAGATTTGTGGATAATGATTATCTTCGAAATGAAATTGTTCAATGTAAAAAAATCAAGATTATTTCAGAAAAAGCTTACGCGTCTATTTTTAACTCTGAATATGAAAAACCAGCAATCGATAGTTTTTATATCCTATTGAATAATTACAAAGATAGACCATGCGTAATTGAAAACGATTATTTTTTTAAGTACAGAAGAACATTAAAGGAAAATAAGGAGAGTGCTTTATTAAAAATAAAAATGATAGAATTAAGCTTAATTGATGAAGTTGTGAAAATGTTCGATGGATCGTTTTTTCATTTTGTATGGATTAAAGGTGTTGTACAACCTAAAAGAAACGTCATTAAACTTGGTGAACAATTTGAAGCAGAAGTTTATCCTGCCGGTAATTATAATTCAAAAGAGTATTCTATTATAATTAATGGAGACACTATTAATGATATAGAAGGAGGGTGCATACCTAACTTTAAATTCACACCTGTAAAAAGAGGAATTACTAAGCTTAATGGAAGTCTAGTAATCAAGCATCAAAATTCTAATAGTATAACATTCCCTTTCACGTATGATGTATATGTCGAATAGTTTCAAAACACAGCATATACAGACGTTGGTTTTAGATTATAAAATAATAAAACGGTTTTCGACATAACAAAAGGCTTGACTCCACCCGGAATCAAACCTTAATTAACTCAATCAACCCAATTAACTAATTAACTCAGAATCCTACTTAATCACCTCCGCTTCTCTATCCCTTAAAAAAATAAAACATATACAAGGTTTTTGCAATCAAATACAATCCCAAAATAAATAGGGATATGCCCAAGCCATGAGTCACGCGTGTAAGCAGTTTGGGTTTCAAAAAACGTTTGATTTGGTTGGCAACATAGCACTTCAGCAAATCGGTTAGAAACACCGTAACAAGGGCGGTTCCAAAGAAAAGCACGATATCCAAAAACTTAGTCTTGCTATTATTATATTCCGCAGTAACAAAACTCATCACCCCCACCCAAAAAATCAAAAGAAAAGGGTTTACCAGATTGAGGAAATACCCTTTTATGATGTATATAATAGGGTTAGGAGCATGAATTTTATTTTTAATTTTCGCATCATCCGCTTCGTCTTTATTCTCTTCTTTTTGTTCATCATACACAATTTTCTTTCGGAAAGTGATTGCGCCATATCCAATCAGAATCAAGCCACCGACAATGCCAAAGGGCACACGATATCTATCGTTGCTAATGAGTTGCGACACCCCCAAGAAACTCAACGAAACCAGGGTGAAATCGCTTAAGAATATACCAAAAGCCACATACATCCCTATCCGAAAACCTCTATGTACGCTGGTTTGCAGCAAAGAGAAAAAGGAAGGACCGATGAGCACCGCCAAGGTCAATCCTAAAATAAAACCGCTTATCAATACTTGAATCATCGTATGGAGTTTTCTCGGTTAGTAATACTTTTTGTTAGAAACTCTTCCCAAAGGTCACTTTTTTCTTTACTCAAAACCCTGGGAAATTTATGCGAGCCGCCTTCTTTCCCTTGTTGGCGCATCCAATCGTAGAAATGACAGGAATGCATCACTTCGGCAACAACATCGCGGATGGCTTCCAAACGTTCCACGCGATAATCATCGTTCAGCAACTTCAAATAATCATCTATTTTTCGCGCCGCCAATTGTGCGTCGAAACCTTTATCTATGCCTAAATACCATTTGTGGGCAAACATTGATTTGTGTCGCATACCGCACACGGCAAACTCGCGCACTTCAATATTAAATTCTTCTTCTAGCATGTGAACCGCTCTGTTTAGATTCTCCACCGACAAATGTTCACCGCAAATGCTCAAAAAATGTTTGGTTCTGCCCGTTATAATTATTTCAGCATGTTCTTTAGAAGTAAACTTAATGGTATCGCCAATCTGATAACGCCACGCCCCGGCACAATTCGACAACAGCAAAGCATATTCCTTTCCTTCTTCCACATCTTTGATGGAGAGCACTTGCGGATTGGGTTTTATGTTTCCAGTGTCGTCAAAATTTGTTTCATTAAACGGAACAAATTCAAAAAAGATGCCATTGTTCAACACCAATTGCATCGAGGAAGTGTTTGGTCTGTTTTGAAAAGCGATGAAGCCTTCAGATGCCAGATAGGTTTCCATATAGGTAAGCGGTCGCGCCAAAAGTTTTTCGAATCCTTTGGCATAAGGAGTAAACGCCACCCCGCCATGAACAAAGATCGAAAGATTGGGCCAAATATCGTGTATGGTTTTCAACTTATAGGTTTCTATAATCTTTTCGAGCAAAATCTGTAGCCAAGAAGGCACTCCTACAATAATACCAATATCCCAATCAGGAGCTTTCTTTACAATTTCATCCAACTTAGTTTGCCAGTCGCGTTCTTTAGAAATTCTTTTTCCGGGTTTATAATAATGTTGAAACCAAAAAGGAAGTCCACCGGCTGTGATGCCCGACAAATCTCCTTCGTAATATGTCCCGTTATATTGTAAATGAGTGCTGCCGCCCAACATCAACATGCTTTTTTCAAAAAATTCATTTGGAAAATCATATTGACTTAAAGAACAAATTTGGCGAACGCTGGTTTTTTGTATTGCTTTCAGCATATCGCTCGTAACAGGAATATATTTACTGGATGACTCGGAAGTGCCCGAACTCAGAGCAAAATATTTTATTGTTCCGGGCCAACATACATAAGGTTCGCCATTCAAAGCCCTGTACCACCAATTTTTGAATATAGAATTATAATCATAAATCGGCACGGCTTGCTGAAATGCTTTCACGATATCTTTTTCGCGCAGCAAATCAGAAAAGCGAAAATGTTCGCCAAATGCAGTAAGTTGCGCTTTGCGAAGCAGTTTCTTTAACATACGTTTTTGTGCTTTATCAGGATTCCCGTTCCTCATACGAGAGGGTACCTTCCCTCGGAGTTCGATAGCACCTTTAATTATAGAACCAAAAACAGGCATAGAGTTTTTTTTATGCGAAAATACTATTTTTTTTCATACCATATAGGCAAAATATTTTTTATATTTATTTTTTTAATATAATTCCGAATGTTGTACCTTTATTTATAGTGGAAGATTTCACGAAAATTTTCCCGGAATGATAATTTTCAATGATACGTTCCGATAGGCTTAGCCCAAGTCCCCAGCCTGTTTTTTTTGTTGTAAATCCCGGATTGAAAATGGCTTTGAATTTTGATTTATGAATTCCTTTTCCAGTATCAGAAATATCTATATGAACATTTCGTTCTTCTTCCGTAACTCGAATTTCAATAGAACCGCTACCACCCATTGCGTCTATGGCATTTTTGCATATATTTTCAATCACCCATTCAAACAAATATTTATTTAAGGGAACAATAATTTCGTTTGAAGAAAAAACAAGCGTATAATTAATTTTCTTGGATGTTCTTTTTTTAAGATATTCTATTGAATTGTTTACCAAATTCACAATATTCTGAAGTTCGAGTTTCGGTTCAGATCCAATTTTTGAAAAACGTTCTGTGATTGTTTCCAGTCGATTGATATCTTTGGTCACTTCTGTTAGGGAATCTTCGTCTATACCTTTTAATCGGAGAAGCTCCACCCATGCAATCAAAGATGATAAGGGTGTGCCTAACTGGTGTGCCGTTTCGCGAGCCATACCAACCCATACTTGATTTTGTTCGGAGCGACGTGAAGTGCTAAATAATAAATATGCAATTAGCAAAAACACTCCGATAATGATAAATTGCACGTAAGGAAAATATTTTAACTGTACTAACAAAGGGGAATCAAAATAAAAAACCAGACAATCTTCCTGACCGGGCAGATTCACCTTAATGATATTATTGTCAGCTTCCATAGAGCTAATGGTGGATTTGAAATAATTCGTGTCTTTTATTTTCACGGTATCCACATTCCCATAGGCTATAAGGCGTTTATGTGCCGAATCCGTAACGATGACAGGAACCGAAGGAGCGTTGGTCACAATTTCCGATAAAAAAGCTTTTACTTGTTTGTCCAAAACTTCTTTTAATCCTGTGAAAACTTTAGAGTCTTTATAATATAAAAGGTTCTTTTTCATGCCAAAATACTGCACCTCAATGGGTGGATACACCGTAAACTCTTTTAGGAGTTTTCCTTCCAAACGCTTCACCGTGTCAACATCAAAATCCACATTCCGTGTGGAAGTGATATTGCCTGCACCATCGGTCAGAATGACGGGGATAGTATTATTGTCAGAAATAATTTCAGAATAAAAGGTCAGGTTCTCAGTATAATCAGCGTTTAGTGCGTACAAATAGGCATTCGCCCAGAGTTTTACCTTTTTTCGCTCTTCATCTTGCAAAAGTGAATAAAAAGTTTCGGTAGCATTCACCAGACTTGCTTTTTTGTTGATAGCATCCACCCACAGTTTGATTTTGTTGCGCTGGTCTGATTCAATTTGCTTCGCAATACGGTCTATATACCACAGTGAAAGTGTAAAAATTATCACAGCAGACACGAAGAGTAAAATTTTCCACCTGCGTTTTTTTATATATATATTCATGGTGTTTGGCGCTTTTTTACACTATCAGTTTATTTTTATAAAGATCATGAATATCGAGTTCCATCATAATGCGTGTGTCGGAAGGCAGAATTTTTAATATATCGGGATCTTCGCATTTTTTTCTGATTTTGGTTTTAAATCCGAGTTTTAGATATGATTTTATGGCAGCATCATTGGTTTCGGCAACATGAATTTGAACTTTTGAAAAACTATTACCTACGCGAATCGCATCTTTTATATGTTCTAATATTAGTTTGTTTGAAACGCCTAAACCTCTGTATTTATTGCAAACATATACCGATTCTATTTGCAATGTACCTGCATCTCGAGAAATATTTAAGGTTTCGATAAACTTAGCTTTCGGTGAGGCTTTCAATATGGTCTCTTGTCCTAAAAAATAATACAATACATTGGCTTTAATCACCGCAGATGGAATTTCTTCAACAGCTTCTATCCATGAACAAACTGCACCAGCATGTTCATTATTGATATAGGCAAGAATAAATCCTGATAATGAAAGTTCATGTCCCGGGATATCTTCTAGGAGTGCATTTTTTATCAGTTCGTTTACTTGATCAAAATTGTAATCAAAAACTGTCGAATAACTAAGGCGATTTGTGCCACTTTTCTCTGCTTCAATTATTGCTTCTACGATGAAATCAATGTCGTTTTCAGTTGCTCTTTTGTATGTTATCATAAAATATTTATTGCTAAGTGATTTTTTGAAAATTCAAAATTAAACAAATACATGATAATTTTGACATTTTTTGTTCGTTAAATTAAAAAAACAGCTAATTTTGACCTCAAATTTATTCTTATGCGAAAAATATTTTATTATGGATTGTTCATGGCAGTTATTCTCAATGGCTGCGGAGGAAACGGTACGAAGGTGGACAAACAAAACGCAAGTGTTACCGACCTAAAAGGGAGCATCATTATCAATGGCTCGGATGTTCTTTTTCCACTTGCAGCCAAATGGGCACAAGTTTTTAAAGACGAAAATCACGGTATAGATATTGATATGAGATCTACTTGTAGTGATAATGCCATTCGAAACCTTAAATCCGGACGAATTAATTTAGCTTTAGTCTCTCGAGAACTTACTCCTGAAGAAAAAGCACAGGGTTTGATTTCATTCCCTGTTGCCATGGATGTAGTGTTGCCCGTCATAAGTTTTGAAAATGATAATATTCAAAAAATTGTTCAATCCGGTGTCACCAAAGAAAAGTTAGTAGGAGTTTTTACAGGAAAGATAAAAACCTGGGGACAGCTTTTAAATAATAAATCTAACGATTTGATCGAGGTGAATAAACTTGCCGACACAACAGGTACTGGGCAAACATGGGCAAATTTCTTGGGGGTGAAGCCTAAACAAGTCATCGGAACTTCGCAATATTCAAATAAGAGCATGGCAAATGTTGTTTCATCAAAAAAAATTGGAATAGGCTATTGTAGTATGTCCGATATTTATGATGTAAGAACTAATTTTATTCGGCATAATTTATATGTGTTGCCGATAGATTTAAACTCCAACGGTCAAGCTGATGATGATGAATTAATCTTTGACAAACTTGATGATCTCAGGAGTATCATTTCAGCCGGAAAATATCCTTCTCCTCCTGTTCGAAATCTTTATTTTGTAACAAAATCTATCCCTATTGAACCTGCTTTAAAAGCTTTTGTGAAATGGACGTTAGGCATCGGACAAAACTATAGTAAGGATTATTGTTTGGTTACTATTGACCCCAAAAAAGCCAATGAAGCTCTAAAACAAATAAAATAATGCACTCAGAAGATATTATTCTGCAAAATTTGTTATTTTTTGAACGTTCATGAGATGTAAAAATTACTGCTAAATAAAATGGTTGTTTTGCTGCATTTTCAGGCAGTTTCAAATAAAAAAAAATTTTCTTCAAAAAAAAAGTAAAAA
>CAIOJS010000374.1 GCA_903858655.1 uncultured bacterium
AATCAAGGAAAATATTAAGAAATAGCATCCTCACTAACGTAAATGATTAATTTTCAGATTCCAAGTTTGGACACTACGCATGACCATCCTTGACAACCTAATGACCCACAAATGACTACTATGTGACCACAAATGATAATCAATGACCACAAATGATAATCAATGACCATAAATGACTATCAAATGGCAATCAATGACCATTGCTGACAATTTATCCAAATATGCTTCGTTATTTTATTTTGAAAACATAATCAATTTAGTTATTTTTAAATATGGAAAACAAAAAAAAGGCACGCCACATCCGAATGGCAAAGTTTTTCATCATTTTTTATCCCGGCATTTTTATAATGCTGTGTTTTTTTCTTAGTTGCAAACGAGTTGACACCAGTAAGCTTACAAATCTTAATAATAATACGATTTCTGTCTTGGGTCACCGCGGCTGCGGAGTGTTGCCCGACAATACCTATCCCATCAATACCTTAGAAAGTATTGGAGTTGGCATTGACCAAATGGGTGCTGATGGCATGGAAATAGATGCCCAATTGAGTAAGGATAATCAGTTGATATTGTATCACGATCAGGAACTAATGACCATGACTTTTTGTAATGGGATGGTTAACTCTCATACCAAAGATGAGCTATGCCATTGCACCATCAGTTCGGTTTTTTTCAACGACCCATTGAAAAATTATCACTTGGTACCATTAGAAGAAGTCTTTGAAAAATATAAGAATTATGCACCATCTCCCATTTGTTATATTGATGTCAAACCGTATTACGACTCAACCAACTTTTTAACCTACGCAGATTATAATCAAGTTTTTGCCCAAACTATGACCATTTTGATTTCGAAGTACGACAAACTAGAAACTACAATATTGTCGAGCGTTGACAACAATATGCTTCTACAGTTAAAATCAACTTCGCCTTCGCTGAAACTTGCTATTGACAACCCCGATTTTGAGACCGCTTTTCAGCATGCAACCTCTATGGGCTTGTTCGGCATTACCATTAATTACAAAAATATCAATAGAGTACAGATGGATAAAGCTCATGCAAATAACTTACGTGTGATTCTGTGGGGAGTTGACACCAAAGCGGCATGCAGAGCAACAGCGCTTTTGCTTCCTGATTATGTTGAAACTGACAATGTTTTGTACATGCTAAGTCTAACCAAATAATATTTTTATGTCACGCTCATTTTGCTTCCTCTTGCTTATTTTCGCCAGTTATTTTTCATTTAGTCAAGAACAAAATACTAAGAAAGTTCAATTCGGTTTATTTGGGGGTATGCAATTTAGTTCCACCAAATTGAACACTTGTGTCATCGCCAAGACCTATTATAAAAAGCATCTATTTTACGTTGGAGCAAAAACACCTATTTCTGTCAATAATATCTTTGGGAATTTCCCTGTAGGTCTCATCGGTGGCTATGGTTACACCCTACTCGAAACTAAGAGATGGAGAATGGCGCCTGTGTTAGATATTCAATGGCTTGAATCAAAAACACAAAACCAAGGCAATGCGACTCATTATTTTGATTTCACACTCAATTATCAACTGACGTGTATTATTTGGAAAGGTCTTCAAATAAATAGTTCATGTGGTTATGGATGTTTTTATAAACGTTTTTACAATAATTTCTTTCATTCATGGAGTAAATCCACAGGCATCTGCGGTCAGATTTCTCTTGGCATTGAATATGTTTTTTAATAAGATGGTTGCCCCTAATGCTAAAGTTCTAGCCATCGCCAATCATCTACTTAAAGCCTTCGTCTTATCATAGTTGTGCAAGTCAACTCTCCTACAAAAGTTTTTTTATCGCAGATTTGCTCATAGTAAAGAAACAGAGATACGCAGAGGCTTTTAAGATTCGAATTCATAGCACCAAATACCAAATGCAAATCCCTTCGTGTAGCTTAGTGTTCTTAGTGTCTCAGTGGTATTTTTATAGTTGATTTCTATTCCGCATAAATCAGCGTTATCTGCAGGAAACTTTTTTTGACTAAATTTTGGAACTTTGTATCAAAAAAAAATATTTTTCGATTTTTATGCTTGCATTTATATTTTTTATAATTTTACGGTTTCCATTTTTATCCATTAAATACCCAATATTATGAAACTCAAATATGTTTTTTTATTCGTTTTTTGCTTGCTAAGCAAAATAGCTATTAGTCAGGAAAAGCCTGAAATCATTAATGTTTCCGACAAGATTCTCAAAGGAGTTGAGTTGTACGAAAACGAAAAATACGAAGAAGCGCTCAAGGAATTTGAAAAGGTTCCAGAGAGCGATACTGCCTATTACACCGCCGTGGTGGAACAAGTTTTGACTTATTATCGTCTAAAACGATACGAAGAGGGCATCGCCATCGGCAAAAAAGCCATGGATATGAACTTATATTTAAGTCCCGAACTTTATACCAACATGGGATGTTGTTATGACAATTTGGAGAAATATCAAGATGCCATCAACCTCTACGATGAGGGCATCAAACATTTCCCAAAAAACAATTTGTTGGTATTCAACAAAGCCTTTTCGTTGTCGAAACTTGAAAAATATAAAGAATCTCTTGCTTGTTACAAAAAATCATCGGAGATGAATCCTTTTCATCCGGGGACGCACTTTGCTTTAGGTGTGGCGGCAATGAACGAAGGAAAAACTTCCTTGGCAATGCTGGCTTTCAGCACCTACATTTTGATGGATCCCGATTCGCCCACAGCCAATTCGGCTTTGGTCTTGTTGAACGAAATTGTTTCTACAAAATATGGGGAAGAAACCAAACCAAAGAACATAGATGTGACCGATGGTGATGACTTTTCGGATATAGATATGTTGGTGGCGAATTATGTGGCTTTAGACAAAAAATACAAAGTGAAATCGAGCTTAACCTCAAACTTTGTAAAACAAGATTATTTGTTATTCGATAAACTACCCGACAACCCCGACAACAAAGGTTTTTGGTATAAATTGTATGTACCTTTCTACAAAAAACTGATGAAAGACAACAAATTCGAGATCTTTTCAATTTATCTGTTGCAAGCGAGTGCCAACGATGCACACAAGAAGATAGTAGCAAAAAACAAAGCCCAACTTTCTGCTTTTGTTGATTGGCTAAAAGAAAACTGGGACGAAATGCACCGTCAATATGAATTGTCTTTCAACGGCAAAATGCAGGATGTTTCTGTATTCAGAGCCAACAAACGCTTTGCGATAAGTTCCATTGGCACATTGAATGCTGCAAAAACACATTATGTTGGCTATATGGAAGGTTATCATAACAATGGCAAACTCAAATCCTTTGGCAAATGGAACACTGATGGCAAAAAAGAAGGTGAATGGACGTATTATTACGACAATGGTAATCTGAAAGCCAAAGAGTTTTATGAAAATGGTGAACTGACCTATTATGATTCCTATTCCTTTGTAGGTATCATGGATTCTCACATCCCTTATAAAAATGATAAAATAAATGGCGATGGCATTGCCTATTCAACTGACGGAGCAAAAGACAGGCTCATAGGCTTCAAAGAAGGCATCAAGGAGGGCAATTATGAAGAATATTATAACAATGGGCAGGTCTCTTTTAAAGGAACCAACAAAGCAGGCAAAATGAACGGGCTTGTCACCACAAAATACAGTGGTGGCGAACCAAAGAGTGAAGTAACGTATTTGGATGGCGAAAAAAATTCATCAGAAATTTCGTATTATCGCAATGGGAAAATGATGCAAAAAGCCACGTATGTTAAAGGTATGTTGCAAGGCGATTATGTGTCGTATTATAAAAATGGAAAAACTTCCGACTCCATAAAATATCTCAACGACAAACCCATCGGCAAAAACATATTATTTTATAAGAATGGTGTGGTTTCAGTCAATGCTGATTTTGACGAAAGCGGCAAATTGAATGGCGTGCGTAAAGAGTATGACACCGATGGCAAAATATACAACGAACGCGAATACCGTAAAGGAGAAATCGTTGCCTATAAATATTATAACAAGAAGGGCGAAATAGTGAAGTCGGACGAAAAAAAGAGCGGCAATTTTGATTTCGAGGGCTTTTACTGCACCGGAGTGAAATCCAGTATGGGTAAATATGGCAAAGAAGACAAGCAAGGTGAATGGAAGTTTTATGACCATAATGGTAATCTGGAATCTGTTTCGAGCTACGAAGATGGCAAATCACAAGGCGAATCAAAGAAATATTTCTCCAACGGCAAAGTAGAAAAGATTTTCCAATACAAAGATGATAAATTGGAAGGCTATTACGTTGAATATTATAAAAACGGAAACATCTATATGCACGGCAATTATCAAAAAGATAATCAAGAAGGTCCTTGGATCACCTATTATCCTGACAAGACCTTGGCGTACGAAAATTATTTCCTTGCAGGAGAAAAGAATGGCACACAGAAATTCTATGACATAAAAGGTAGGATGTACGAATCGGAACTCTATTATACTGGCATTTTGCTGAATTCTATAACGTATGACACACTCGGCAACTTGATTGACAGCGTGGTTTACACAAATGCTAGCGGCAAAAAGGTGTATCATTTCTCGAAAGGCGGTCCCGAGCAATGTGAACTCACCGTTTTGTATGACCAATACACGGATGATTACAAATATTTTTATCCAAACGGAAAATTAAATATAAAAGGACAATTCTTCAATGGACTAAAAAATGGCACATGGACATGGTACTATTGGAACGGCAACATTTCTTCCACGGGTGTCTATGATTATGACCAAGCCACTGGAAAATGGGAATATTATGATGAAGATGGCAAATTGAACCGCACGGTTATCTTTGAAGAAGGAAAGAAAAACGGCAAAGAGATTTATTATTTCGACAATGGCAAAATTGAATCCGAACGCCAATATGTTGATGACGATTTGGAAGGCACTTGTTTGTATTATTGTCCCGAAGGAACATTGGAGCACAAACGCGAATATCTTCACGGACAATTGATTTCCTACACCTATTTTGATGCCAATGGTGGCGAAAAAGTTATTCCTGTTGACAACGAAACAGCCGAAATAAAAATCTATTTCAAGAGTGGAAAACTCGCTCGTCAATTCTCCGTGACAAAAGGTTTGTATCAAGGCGAATACAAACGCTATTATGCTTCGGGGCAGCTTTACGAAAAACTCAATTATGTGGATGATGATGCTTCGGGCGAAAATATCTATTATTATCCCAATGGACAAATCAAAGAAAAGAAGAATTTCGAATATGGCGACCTGAAAGGGCTTAGCGAAGACTATTATGTTGACGGCAAATTGAAAGAATCCACAAATTATATTTTCGGCAAGGCACAAGGCAAATGTCGCAAATATGATAAAACAGGAAAACTCATAGCAGTTCTAACCTATAATAATGATGATGTGATTGCTATTGGCGATAAATAAACTCGAAAGAATCACAAATCGGAAACTGACAGTTTTTGGCTGTCGTAGTATTTACTAATTAATAAACTAAGCTATTAAAACAAAACTGATTTTCTTCGCTATTTGCCTTGGCTACATGAGTGTAGCCATGTCGCAGAATGTTTCCGACTATGCTAACTACGGAACTAAATATAAAGACAAAGACATCGTGTATCTTAATGTAAAAACTGAGGTCTCGGTGGATATTAATAAAACTGATTTAAAAATTGAGGAAACCAAATCCGAAGAAATCTACTACAACAACTATAAAGCAGGCGCTTTCTCCGAAGGAAGTGTAGAATCTACGCATTTCACTAAGATGAAAGATATTGAAGCCAGCACCCTCTTGCCCGACAACAATAAATTCAAGGAGGTGAAAGTAACAGAATTTAAAACAAAAGAGGTGCTCGATGAGGATGTTTTTTATCAAGATTTATTTGCAACTTCTTTCATCTATCCATCTTTGAGACAAGGGGCTATCACAAAATTAAAATACACACTCGACGTGAAAGAGCCTCACTTTTTTCCGTATGAGATTCTTGAACGCTATTTTCCTATCGAAAACTTTGAATTTGTTATCAATAGTGATAAAAATGTTGATTTCGATATCAAATATTTCAACACCGATTCTTCCAATATTGATTTCACAAAAGTGGAAAAAGGCAGCAGAGTTATTTATACTTGGAAAGCCAAAAACATCCACAGTTATAAAACTGAAGATCGCGCGCCCAATTATCTGTATTTCTTACCACAAATTATCCCTTATATAAAATCCTATAAGCTTAAAGACAAAGATGTGACGGTGTTTCGCAATACAGATGATTTATTCAAATGGTACAATTCAAATACATCTAAAATAGACCACCAGCATACTCCCGATATGATTAGTGCAGTCAACACCTTGGTGAAAGATTGCAAAACTGAACTCGACAAAGTGGCTGTTATCTATCAATGGGTACAATCCAACATCAAGTATGTGGCAAATGAATATGGTTTGGGTGGTTTTGTTCCTCGCAATCCGTATCAGATTTTTGATAAACGTTATGGTGATTGCAAAGATATGGCAAGTATTATTATCGAATTGCTCGATATCGCAGGAGTCAAAGCTTATCAAACATGGATAGGCACGCGTGAGTTGCCTTACTCCTTCTCCGCCGTTCCAACTGCTTTGTGCTCCAACCACATGATTGCTACTTATATTCAAGATGGGAAGTATTATTTCCTCGATGCGACAAATTCTTATATACCCTTGGGGCTTCCAAGTTCTTTCATTCAAGGCAAAGAAGCGATGATACGTATGAATGATGATAAATATGAAATTTATAAAGTGCCTGAAGTCATTGCCGACACGAATTTTCATGCCGATTCAGTCAATTTAACCATTGACCAAGGGAAAATATTTGGGAAAGGAGTCATGTCGCTTGGTGGATATTACTTCTCAAGTATGAAGCAAAATATAGAACGTATTAAAGATGCCACCGACAAAACAAAATTCATGAAATCTTATCTGGAAACAGGTAATAACAAATGCGTTATTGACAAATATGACATCAACACCACCTCGACCAATATCCATATCAATTATGAATTCAATCTTGCCGATCATTTGGTTGTGAATGGAAACGAAATGTATTTGAATTTAAACTTAGCGCAGCCTTACGATAACTTCGATTTGTTTAAAGATGAACGCAAACTTGATTATGAATTTGTTTTTAAATCATTAATCCGAGTGACGTATATATTTACAATTCCTGATAACTATGAAGTAAGCTATCTGCCTAAAAATACCCAATTCGATAACAAAGATTTTTTCTATCACATAAATTACGAAATCAAAGGGAATAAGATATTGTATCATCTTTATTTTAATACCGATACTATGGTGCTTAAACCCTCGCAATTTTCACTCTGGAACAAAATGTTGAAACAAATGCGGTCTGACTATAAGGAAGCCGTTGTATTAAAAAAGAAAATATGAAAAAAATAATTATTTTAGCGGTCCTTGCTGTCGTTTGTATAGCAAAATCTATGAATGCACAGACTCCTGTAAGGAGATACCAAGATTATACTTGGGAAACGAGTCCGAAACTCACCAACACCGACACGGATACGTCAAACAATTCGGTAGTAATTTTTAATAGAAATTATTATGAGTTTATGTACGAAAGCGGTATCCTGTATGAATACGAAACCGTACATAAAAGAATAAAACTTATTACGCATGTTGGTATAGAAAACAATAACACTGTTTACATTCCACTGTCGGAAGATGATAAAATTACACTTGAAAAAGCCCGCGTCATTAAAAATGACGGCAGTGTGAGCGAACTCAAAAAGGATGACTTCAAAGAAGGTTTCGATCAAGAGAGTAAGACAAAATACAACTATTTTGCTTTCGAAGGCATAGAAATTGGCTGCGAAATAGAGTACTTATATTGTGTGAAAGAATACCCTTCGCTCAAAGGCACCTTGATTTCTGTACAAACAACTGTGCCTGATTTGGAGTATTTGGCAAGATATATCACGCCAAACAATTTGAGATTCAAATTCAAAAGCTTCAATGGCTGCCCTGAAGCAGTTTATGATACCACCGAAACAGAAAATAATGTTTGGGAAATCTCTTCAAAAAATATCCCACGTCTAAAAGCGGAAGAAAGTTCGGCTTTGAAAGCAAATCGAATGAAATACGCCATTAAGTTGGACAGAAACTCCGCTACAGGCAAGAAAGATATTTACTCCTACGGTCCTATAGCTTCAGACATTTACGACAGAATTTTCAATAAATTAGAATCGAAAGATGCCAAGCTTATTGCAGGTGTGGTGAAAGATATCAAAGTGGATGCCGACAACGAAGAAGCTAAGATTCGTCAAGTGGAAAACTATTTGAAAACTAATTATATTTTCGATGAAAGCCAAGACCCCAACAAATCTTTGCTTGCCAAAGTGGTTGCCAACAAAGCCTACAACGAAATCGGTTCGGTGAAACTCTTTGCCAATATCTTTAAGAATTTGGGCATAGAAGAAGAGATAGTATTGACCTGCGATCGTTTCGAAATAAAATTCGATAAAGACTATGAGTGTTACGCTTTTCTCGACAAATATCTCATCTACTTCCCCAAAATCAAAATGTATATGATGCCTGCTGACAATTTCACACGTTTGGGCTTCCCCGACAACAATTATATCAACAACTATGGCTTGTTTATCAAATCAGTTTCCATGGGCGATTACAGTACAGGCTTGGCTAAAATCAAGTTTATCCAAGGAGCTAAATACACCGAAAGCATAGACAAACTTACTGTTACGGCTGACATCCCTACAGATTTCAGCGATACCAAGTTTCAAATCACAAGAGAAATGAGCGGCTATGACGCTTCCTATTATCAACCATATTTCGATTTCATCAAAGACGAAGACAAACTGAAAGAATTCTCGGAAGCCATCATCAAATATATTGACAACCAAGGCACCATCGAAAATCTGACCTTCGAAAACAAAGGAGGCAATTTCCTCGGACAAAAGCCTCTTATCGCCAAAGCCAATCTGAAATCCGATTATTTCTTCGAAAAAGCAGGCACGAAATATCTGTTCAAAGCAGGCATGTTGATAGGTCCGCAAATGGAACTCTACAAAAAAGACGAACGCAAACTCCCTCTCGAATTTCCTTATAATCATGGCTATGTGCGTACTATTGTATTCAATATTCCCGATGGTTATAAAGTCTCCAATCTCGAACCATTCAAAATCAATGAGCTTTATATTCGGAATTCAACAGACACTACCATGGGATTTACCTCCGACTATAAAGTGGAAAACAACAAGGTGACTGTTACCGTCTTGGAATACTACAAGGAATATGACTATACGGTAGCCGAATTCGAAGATTATCGTCGTGTGGCGAATGCTTCTGCCAACTTCAATAAAGTGGTGGTGGTGTTTGAGAAGAAGTAATTCTCTAACCTATTTTTGCTTCTTTTGTTATGCTGAAACGATAACCGCGCTATAATCCGAATAGCGTTCCACAGGATTTTGTCCTGCAGCCGTTATCAATTTCTTGATTTCATCCACATTCATGTGCGGCGCCGTATCTTCTGCTCCTGCCATGGAATAGATTTTTGTGGAATCGTTTATCGTGCCGTCAATATCGTCCACGCCAAAAGAAAGGGACAGTTGCGCTGCTTCTTTGCCCAACATGGGCCAATAGGATTTTATGTGCGGGAAGTTATCCAAAAACACGCGAGCCACGGCATAATTGCGTAAATCTTCGAGCAAAGTACCTTCTTTGATATTCGACATGGGATTGTTTTGGCGTTTAAACTTCAATGGGATAAAAGCATTAAATCCCGAAGTACTATCTTGCAGATTGCGCAAGCGGTTCATGTGGTCAATGCGATGCTCATAAGTTTCTATATGTCCATACAGCATGGTAGCATTCGAAAAGATGCCGCTTTGGTGGGAGGCTTCATGTACGCGGAGCCAATCAACAGAAGAGGTCTTGTCGGGGCAAATCTTGCGACGGAGGGTCTCATCAAATATCTCTGCACCTCCGCCCGGGATAGAGCCTAAACCCGCCTCTATCAATAAACGAAAGCCTTCTTGATACGGAATATCCTCCTTGGTGAACACATAATGCAACTCCGCAGCCGAAAAAGCTTTGATATGGATATGCGGATTTATAGCCCGTATGGTTTTCACCATATCAACATAAGAAGCCACGGTAGCCGAAGGATGCGTGCCGCCCGTGATATGAATTTCGTTGACGCAAGCATCTATCTGATGAATTTTCTCTGCAATTTCATCCAAGGACAGTTCCCAAGCGCCTTCGGTGCCTTTTTTCTTAGCATAAGAACAAAAGCGACAATTGCACACGCATACATTGGTGGGTTCGAGGTGAATATTTTGAATGAAATAGACATTCTTGCCATTTTTGTTGTGCTTGATATGATTTGCCAACATCGCCAAAAAACCCAATTCGGCAGTGCTATATAAATATAAAGCATCTTCGGCAGTGATACGCTCAGCGGCTAAGACCTTTTCGACTATCTTTTTATCCGCAGGGTTCTTCATAAAATCGGTATGCGCAAAATCAGCAAGTGTTGGTTCCATAGTAATGTAATTCTATAAAATAATTGTTTCTTTAGTATTTTACAAACTTACATAAAATTATTTTATTATGTGCAAATCGGTGATATAAACTTTCTGATTTGTTGTTTCGCTGACGCCATATCTGCCAAGAAAAATAAAATTTAAAAGAGATTTTTTCGTTTTTTTAGCTTTATATTGTATGTTTTCACTAAATTTGCTCACTTCATTTAAAAACACATCATGGCAATCACCGATAGAATCATTTTAGGCATAGACCCCGGCACCAATATTTTTGGTTACGGATTGATTCATAACAAAGGCAACAAAATCGAGTTGATAACGATGGACGTGGTGCAAATGAAACACTTGGACGACCCCTATTTGAAACTCAACAAGATATTCACCGAAACTTTGGCGGTTATAGATAAATATAAACCCGACGAATTGGCAATTGAGGCGCCTTTTTTTGGGAAGAATGTGCAATCCATGTTGAAGTTGGGCAGAGCGCAAGGCGTGGCTATTGCTGCGGCATTATATCGTTCGGTGCCCGTGTTTGAATATTCGCCCCGCAAGGTAAAACAAGCCATCACGGGCAAAGGCGCTGCTTCTAAAGAACAGGTGGCGTTGATGTTGCAACGATTGGTGGTTATCGAGACCATGCCAAAATATTTCGATGCTACCGACGCTTTGGGCGTTGCCGTGTGTCATTATTTCCAAAAGAATCCTGCGCCCGACGCCAAAGCTTACACGGGATGGAAATCTTTTGTGACGAACAACCCCGACAGATTGGTTTAGCACATGATGAACGAACAATCCACTAAAGATTTGTTGAGAAGCCATGAGGTTTTTAGCGACCCCATGAAGTTTTATACGCAGTTTTTGGCTGACATCAACAAGGCGAAGGGAAGTATCAACATTGAGATTTATAAGTTTACGGAAGACTCTATCGGCGTTAAATTTCGCGATGCATTGGTGAAGAAATGCAAGCAAGGCGTCAAGGTGCGACTGCTGATTGATTCGTGGGGCGCGCAGATTAGCGACACCTTTTTCCATGATTTGATAGCACAAGGCGGACAGGTTCGTTATTTCAAAAAATTGAAATATTCTTTCGATGCTTTCACCAAACATCATCGCCGAAATCATCGCAAAATCATCATCATAGACGACAGCATTCTCTATATAGGTTCGGCAAATATCAACAATTATTCGTTGAATTGGCGTGAGTTAATTGTGCGCATGGAAGGCACTTTGACCTCGACCTTCAAAAAAGTGTTTAACGACAGTTGGAAAATTTATGAGCAAGCCATCTTCAGTCAGCGGGTGCAACTGCGACAGATAAACAAAGGCAGTTTCAAGATTATCCGCGATGTGCCTTCCATCACCAAACAACGGCTGAAGAAGAAATACGAAGATTTGATAAAAAAAGCCAAGCAGGAAATCGTCATCGAGACGCCTTATTTTTTGCCCGGCTTCCTCTTACGTAAGTTGTTGATGGATGCTGCCAAACGCGGCGTGGACGTGAAAATCATCACGCCGAAACAATCCGATGTGAGCTTCGCCGATGTGTTGCGCAGCAAATATTTGGGCATGTTGCACAAAAGTAATGTGCAGATTATGTTTTATAAACCCAACAATTTGCATTCAAAACTGATGATAATTGACCGCGAATTGTTTTGCTTCGGCTCCGCAAATTTTGATTATCGCAGCTTCCGCTATATGTACGAAATCATGTTGTTGGGCACCGACAAAGCCCTCCTGACCGACCTCTTGGCTCATGTGGATGAGTCTTTGGAAGAGTGCGAACCCTTCGACTACGAAACATGGCTGCGACGCCCTCGGATTCACAAACTCTTTGAATTGTTTTTGTTGCCTTTTCGGCATTATTTATAGAAGGGCATTTTATTGTCATTTAGTGGGCATTTAATAGTCATTGATTGTCATTAAGTGGTCATTTGGTGGTCATTTAATTGTCATTTAATGGTCATTGATTGTTATTGCATCGTCATCAGATGACTTGAAGTCATCTGATGACTACTCATCCCGAAACCCAAATTCTTAAAAAAAACCTTCCCCCTCCTTCTAAACCTTAGTAGAATAGCCAAACCCACCCCAAAACCAACCTTATTACCTTCTTTCCCTATCAACGTTTTTTGATAGAAATGAATAAGGTAATAAGGTCAGGGTGTTGTTATGTCATTCATTTCTACTAAGGTTTTACGACGTTTGCAAACCGGATTGTTTCATTTATAGTTTGCAATACAACATTGCAATACAATATCGCTTTTTATTTTACTGTTAGTTGAAAACTAAAATTAGGAAGTTTGAAGGGGCAAACTTTGAGAAGGGTTTATTTTATTATCTTATGTTTTCAATTTTATCCAAAACTTCTGTGAGTGTTAAATTTGATTTGAGAATATCTTCAAAACTCATTTTTTCAAAATATACCAAATAAGATACAGCAAAGTAGTATTCTCTTCGGATATCCTTAAATGTCATGATAGTATTTTTATGTCCTTTTATAAATTCTTTCGCATTCGTTATGTCAAGTGTATCGTTGTAGCCAACCAAATCACAATATCCTTCTGTTTTCCATGTTTCCACATTTGAAAATGGAATTTTTGCGTTTTGGAATACCTTTTCTTCAAATGTATGTGTTATTTCATGTGTTATTACTTTGCTAAGTTTACGAGTATCATCCATATCCTCAATATTTGCAATATCTTTTAATACATCTGCATTTTTAATGAAAATCATATTGGTATGAGGAAAGTTAAATGCAATTGATTTTGCAACATAAGGGAAAATTAGTGTATGATAGAATGATGAACTTTGACATAAATAAACTCTATAAACAGCATTTGTGTCATTTATTTTAAAAGTTGTCAAATTAGAAGTGGCCTTGTCTAAAATCTTATAAATTCTATTATCTATTACTTGTGTCGAATGGACTGAAAAGTTTTTGTATGTAATCGAATGCCAAAAAAACATATTTGGATACGCTGTAATAATTATTTTAATGACAATCAATGCAAGGATTACAAGGAATGATTTTAAAATGACTTTTATTACACCATAAACTTTCTTATTCCTAATCCAAAACATAATAATCGAAATCAATTGATTTTTTTTGGTTTCATAAAGTTGGCTTTAACTTTTGTGTTGCTAATTAAGCAATGCCTCCTATATCCGTCCTCCAACAATTCTCAAGCTTGCCACAACAAATATAATAATCAACAAAGATAAATATTTTCTGATTACAAGTAAAAAATAATCTGCATAAAAAAATAATCATCCTACGCCAATATAAATCAGCGCATAAAAAACAACCCATTTCCTATCCCTTGTAATAGCAAAGCTAGCTATCATAACTTCTGTCGTTGCGATTACAATTGCTGTCGTTGCCATTATAATTACTATCGTTGCGATTATAATTGCTGTCGTTGCGATTACAATTGCTGTCGTTGCAATTATAATTGCTGTCGTTGCGATTATAATTGCTGTCGTTGC
>CAIOJS010000375.1 GCA_903858655.1 uncultured bacterium
AGTGCGGATGAATCTGTCATGCGGCCGACGGCATTACTGCTAAAATCACCGGCGACAAGGTCTGTGTTGCCCTACAGCACCCTGCAATTTCAATGGCAGGATTTCTCCTCCGCGCGCTACCTGGTGCAGTCTTTCCAACCCCTGCCTCGCCGATAAGTATAGGATTATTCTTTGTCTTTCTGGTTAATGTCCGTATTACCTTGAGGAGTTCTCCTTTCCTCCCTATTAGTGGTTCAATCTTGCCTTCTTTTGCAAGACAGGTGAGATCAACACCAAATGCGTGCAATGTCCCGGTCTTTACTCCTGCGGCTGGCTCTTTTACCTTATCGTTTCTTAATGCTCCACGCAAAGCATCAATATCACAATTGAAATCTCCCAACGCCTTCTCTATTATAGCACTGGGATTATCAATAATAGCTGTCAGGAGATGCATGGGCTTAATAGCCGAATCTTGTGTTTTTGTTGCAATCTTTTCGGCCTGATCGAAGTACCCCTTACACCCTTCACTCCTGTGAATAACCTTGCCGTCATAGACGGAATCCCCTTTTCCCAGAAGCCCCCTTACGTAACGTCTTAATCTGACTTTATCGATTACAAACTCTGCAAAAGGTTCATCTACTGGTGACAGTTCTTTCCTGAGAACAAGAATGTCTTTATCATCAACAACAATCCCGAATTGCTCACGGTATTTTTCATCCAGTGCATCGTTTGCCCTCAAAAGCCCTATGAAAACATGGTCAATCTCAATGAAACGCCGCTTTCCTGCGAGGGTTTCTGCTGCTGCCAAATGCCAAATAAGATTGATAGATTTAGAATAAGGAATCACTTAAATGGTCACCTGTTTAATCTTCTGTTTATGAAGTTTTGTTAACTGAAGTTCGACAGTTTTCATCATCTCTTCTTTTGTGGGAATGTTCACAAAACTACTTTTTTTCCATTCATGCATTCTCGTTCAATATTCAAAACTACGACTGTTTTTAAACTTCTCATATTTTTGTATTTGTTTTTCTGAAATTGAAGACGGGTTTTGCTTTATTGCTCCTTCTAAATGCCTTTGTTGTATTTTTGTTCTTTCTTTTAGAGCATTCTTTGAAGCCTCATTGGTGATAAACTTTATATCGCTTGAAACATAATTCCGTGTCATATTGGCCAGCGTTTCATAATCGATATCCGTACCTATCGGCCTTTCCCTCAAATACAATTTGAACATTTCCACTCTTGCTTCATAATCCGGTGGTCCCACATATACTACTTTATCGATTCTTCCGGTCCTCAAAATAGCAGGGTCAATCTTTTCCGGGGCATTTGTAGCAGCTATAATGAATATGCCGTGCTGATGGCATTCTGTCATTTGTGCAAGGAATTCATTTACTTCAGATGCATACCCATGATCCATGTGTGTGTCTCTATTTGGTACAATAGCGTCTACTTCATCAATAAAAATAATCGAGGGAGCTTTCTTTCTGGCTTCACGAAAAAGCTGTCCTATTTTTTCCTGTGTTCCATGAATATATGTACTTGCAAGGTCTGACGGTTTGATCTGATAAAAACTATATTCAACTTCATCTGCAAACCTCTCTGCAATAAACGTTTTACCACAGCCTGGCGGCCCATAGAGCATTATTCCATTAGGGACAGATACCTTGTATTGCTCATATAGCTCTTTCTCACTCAATGGAAGGATTACATCCTGATAAAGAATGTCTTTGATTTCGTTCATTCCTGCAATCTCATCAAAACCTTTCCCTTTAGCTTTAATCTTGTGACGCTTGGTTGTTTCATGTTCACCATGTTCATTTTCAACAACAGCTTGTTTTGATATGCTTGTTTGTGTTTGAGAATTTTTTATTGCTTCAAGAAACTCTCCAGCATTTCTATACCTGTTTTCGAGGTCTGTTGATAAAGCTTTCAAAATAACTTCGTCTAATTTTTCATCACACGTATCACAATACAATGAAGGTGGGCGTGGCGGTGTTTTACGTGCAACGATTATCATTGTCATAATATTCTCGACGTCATCTCTTGCGCTTTCAAAATCATACTCCCAGGGCATTATTCCCGTAAGCATACGATAAAACACAATTCCTGCCGAGAAGACATCGCTTGTGAGCAAGTATGTTCCCCAGAAACATTCCGGCGCCATATAGGGGTACTTCCCTGCTGCTTGAGAAATTGATGAAACCTGATCAAAAGATTGGGCTAATCCAAAGTCAGATAACATAGCTCTTGGTTTTTCACTCTCGTAGGATAGCAAAATATTATCTGGGCTTATATCTCTGTGAACTATCGGGAACTCCTGTTCGTGTGCCAACCGGAGACCAGTCAAGAAATCATTCTGAATGGTTATGGCAATTGGAACAGGAAGCTGAATTTTCCTTTTTAAAAGTTGAGCAAGAGTCTCTCCAGGCACAAAACCCATGGTGATGAAAAAATAGGTTTGTTCATCTTTTTTGAAAGTATTTGTTTCAAATACTCTTACGATATTCGGATGGGTAAGTTTCGAGAGGATTTTTGCTTCGCTTGTTACCGTCTCTATATCAGTATTTTTAACATACTCCTGCCGGAAAACCTTTAAAACCTGGACCCCTAAATACTTATGTTTGACTTTATAAACCTCACCGAACGCCCCCTGACCTATAAGGGATTGGACTTCATAGGTGTCAAGCACCTTTTCGCCTTTTGAGAGGATACCCGCTTTGATTGTTGCCCCCATTTAGTCTAAATATCCACGAAGTTTAGTGTTATCTATAAGTTCTTTGTATGGTGGTGTACCTTCTGGTAATAAACCGAATATCTTTCTGAGGATTTGCTGCAATTCTTTCTTTGAAGGCTTAGTGTCGATAATGTGTTTTGCATCACTAATCAATTTTTTTGCCGTAACGTTATTCTTCCATTGTATTGAAGAATAGCTGTCGTCGTAATATTTTATATAGCCGACTAAAAACCCAAAGTCTTCCATTTTAATAGCAAATTCAAATCCCCCGATATTATTGGTTAAGTCTTGTATTATGCTTAAATCTTTTGTTTCGTCCATTGCCAGCTTTGTTTGTTTCTGCATTTCGTCAACAATTCTTGTTGTTTCATTATTTCCGTATCTGTGATTGGTAGTGAGAAGACTATTCATAGCCTCGCTGAGCATTTCTTTAGCTTTCGGAATTTCAGTTTCTTTTTCCATCTTATCGATTTTTTTTATAACATCTCTCAACCTTTCCATGACCTTTCGCTCATCATCGTCACACCCTCTTCCATGCTCAAATATTTTCGTTAACTCGACAACTTCTCTTTGTAATTTCTCTGTTGTATCTTTTTCAGTAAAACCATATTCTTCTTCTAAAATAGTGAGTTTATCTCCAGCATTAGAAAGTTCTTTTTCAATCTTTTGAGGGTCAAATTTTCCCTGAGTCCACGATTTAAGTTCTCCCTCCACTGTTTCGTCAATATAGGGGAAGTATGCAGATAATTTTATATTCTGTGTGCTATCTACATGCAGGGTTATTTCAACTTCACTGTCTTTTGGAAGAAACTTGTCGAATTTTTCCCCTGTCAACACTATTGTGCCCGCATAGTTGTTGAGTATAGCCTTTGTAAAAGGATCACCGCCGTATATTGGTATTGTTATAATATCCTTCGCATTACCTGGGCGGATATCTGTCTGTGTCTTGAAAGAACCTTTTCCTTTTGCCTGTAGGGTTGTATTCTTCCCTAACCCTTTAAGCCCAACCAATAGTTCCTTGTCAAGGAGGACCGCTTCAATACAGAGGTCATAAGGTATAATCTGCTGTGCCGCTATTAACCCCTGAAAGATGGTAATATTAGACGGTTCACAGGGATAGACATTGCCTTTCTCATCAAAAAGCGTTATCAAAAATCCATTTGCTTCGCTGGCATTTAAAATGAGAGGTATCATCTCTGCGTCGTCGTGTATCTCTACTTTACCGCTCGACCATGCTTTATCCTTTCTTGATACCTCTACAAATATTCTTTGCGGGACATCTCCAATGGTCTGTGAACGTTCAATTTTAATACCAATGTTTTCTTCAATCTCAACCGTTGTCCCATCATAGTGTAGAGCAAGCTGAATTTTTGTTTTATCTCGTTTTTGTAGTGTAAGTGGAATATCTCTTGTTGATGCGTATATGGCAGCTCCCTGGGCAACAACAGTCATGGGGTCTACGCTTGTATCAATATTCGGGCTCAATTGTTCTTTTAACATGCTTTGCAAAATCTGGCTATGGGTTGGACCGCCGACAAGGATTACTGTTTCCAAGGCAGTTCCTTTAAGATTGTGTTTTTGAATCAGTTCTTTTGAAATATCTATGGCACGCTGGTAAATTGGTTCTACTACTTCTCTGAAATTGTCGAGGGTAATTTTAATATCAAGCTCTATTTCATTGCCATTATCATCCGTGCCAATTGGTTCATCGGTAACAATATCGTGGGATTGATCTTTTGATAGCCGTATTTTCCCTTCATCAGCTATCCATTTCAAG
Source organism: uncultured bacterium (assembly GCA_903858655.1). Taxonomy (GTDB): domain Bacteria; phylum Bacteroidota; class Bacteroidia; order Bacteroidales; family CAIWKO01; genus CAIWKO01. Next base: position 4,491 of record CAIOJS010000375.1, read on the forward strand.
GTATCTCGAAGCAATAATCGTCCCTGATCATTACTCAACATGTTCTCGATTCTGTAATTTTTCATTAAATAGGGGATAATGATATTATCAACGATCACATAATCGATATCTCTTCCACCCAAACGTGTGTCGCCGGCAGTATCTTCAACTTTCATAATTCCATCAACCACTCTCATTAACGCAGCATCAAAGGTACCACCCCCAAAATCAAATATAAGCCAATAGCCTTGTGTCTTTTTTGATTCTAAACCATAGGCAATCGATGCTGCGATGGGTTCCTGAAGGGTTTCAATATACTGGAAGCCAGCTAATTCTGCCGCTCTCCGAGTTGCGTCAACCTGATGCTGCCCAAACCTCATTGGTATCGTAATAACGGCAGCAGAAACTTCCTCATCCCTTACATAGCTTTTCAGTTTTTTTAGTACCTCTGCTGATAGTTCTTCTGGGGTATATTCTCTGTCCATATGCAGACTGTGGTATTTTTTATCCGTGCCCATCGCCCGTTTAAATTCCGCAAACGCATTATTTTCAGAAATCTTGCCTGTCCTGGAAAACTCCATAAAAGCTTTTGTCCGTTCTTTATTTAATTGGTTGTATGCCTTGATACCGATGGAACTTGCCTTGCTCTTGTTGAAAGATACACATGAAGGGGTTGTGTCCATCTGTATGTCATCGCTCTTTATCACTTTGATTTTTCCGTTCTCAATATGTGCAATTGCTGAATTGGTTGTCCCCAGGTCTATCCCATAGTCAATTTTTTGTCGTGCCATTTTTACCCTCCAGAACTCACTTCTATTTCTGCTGCCTTAATCAGAACCCCTTTGAAATTGACCTGAGGTTTGATTACCTTTGTGATAATTTGCTCTCCAGGTTTTAATTCGTCAGATGGAATAAATCTCATATTGGCAACTATGCTATCGTTATAAAGTTTGCCGGCTAATTCAATTATTTCATATCCATTCTCATTAAATCCTTCCTCAAGCCTCATCAAAGAATTTTTGAGTGCTCCTAAGCCTTTGGTGTCTTCAGGCATGTTTTCTATTCTTTTTCTCATCCGGTGAATCTCCTCGCCCACTTTCAATGCCAGAGAGTGATCAATCTCATTTTCCTGTTGCGGGGTCACTTGCGCCTGATTTATTAGTAGTCGGAGCTGTGTTTCCAACACTTCCATAAGTTTGTTATCAAGTTTCATTCCTTCCGTTTCCAGTGTATCTCTTGTTTTTATAATTTGCTCATCCAATGTTCTTGAACTAAGTACAAGCTTCTTTCTGAGTATTATATAAACAGCAGCACATATCAACAAAACAATTATAGTAATCACAATCCAGAGAATCGTACGCAGGTCAATCTTCTGATCTATGTTAAGCATCTGTACTTGTGTTTCCTGTTTCACCGTGTCAACATTTTTTTTAATACCTTCTTCTTTAGTTTCAATAAGTTTCCGCAGTGCATCTATTTCTTTGTTTTGTTCAGCAATTTGATTCCTGAGGTCAACATTCGATTTTTTCAATTGCATCATCGCATCGTTGATCTTCTGGGTTTCAGTATTGAAATCCTTTTTATCAACATAGGATATGTCTTGTGCGTTAACGCTGTTAAAACTTAAAAGAATAAAAATTGCAAAAATAAGATTTTTCATAACCATTTGCTCACCTTTTTAAAAAGTTTTATTAATGGTGGAGTGTTTGCTTCTTTGATTCTCAAATTGCTTTTGAGGATATTCTCGTTGCTATCAAATCTTTTCCTCAATTCAGGCGCCATGTCGATTTGTTGAATTTTATTCATTAACATAATTGGTTTTTCCATATCACCAGTACGGTTTGCATAGGCAATGCAATAATCCAATGTTCTGCTTGCAACGGCACTGCTCAGGCTCATATAATAATTGTAATCAAATATGGTTCTAAAATCAGAAATATAAGCATTGCAAAAATAAAGATAATTTATTCCGATTGTCAGATTTGATCCGACCCAAAAGCCGATGCCAGTGCCAGTCATGTTTTGGAGTGATATTTTTTCTCCAACAACAATGGGTTTGTCGTTAATATACAAATCTATCGAGTTTGTATTCCTGCGAACTGTCAATATGTTTGTTTCGTTTCCCTTGGCCACTTGCTCCAACTCCATCCATGCAAACCCACCCAACCACTGACCCTGATTATATTCTCTGAGCCAACACCGACCATCACCTGTAACACAAAAGATAAAGTAATTTTGATCCTCACCTTTCTTTTGAAATGACCACACTATGCCATAACCTTCATCATCATCACCTTTTATTTTTGTTACGCTACATTCAAGGTTAAAGGCAGGGAAATTGCTAAAATTAAGATGCGTTAATCCCCAAGTCCAATAATTGCTCTTCTCATTCTCATTCGTAAGGATGTATTTACCATCTTCGATTTTTTTTGTAAAATCTCCTTCCACGTTTTCGGACCATTTATTTTCATTGTCCTCAAATTGTTCAAGAATGGTGATTGAAGGCATAGACCTGCTATCCACCGCCAAGATGCTTCTTAATGAATTTAAGCTTGTAGTACATTTTTCTAAAAACCTGTCCGCAACAATGAGTTCATTTGACGACACTTTATCTGGGCCTGGTAAACCGTTTAGTTGCTTAACGATATAGTCAATATGGGGCTCAGCCTTTTTTCTCCGCTCTCGAATCGGTTTATCTTTCACCCATTCTTCAAGTACTGGCATCCATGTGCTAATCCTGTCTTTTATCCGTGTATCAATTGCGATTGAAGTAGCATATTTAGCAAGCTTCAGAGCATCGTCTCCGGGGTCAATATTATTTTCTGTTCCCTTATTTTTAGTGAAAAAATCGATAAAACACGATTCTAATTCATCGGCAACCTCATAGGAAATCTTTTGATATTGCAAGTTGTTGGTTAATAAAATATCTTTCAAAATAAGCAACTTCTCGTAGGTATTTATATAGAGTTCTTCGCCATACTTATTTGCTTCAAGGGGATTCTTTTTTCTTTTTTCTGCTGTTTCTGCAACCCTCTTTTTAATAGCCTGTATTGGTTTATAAGTTAATTCCGCTATTGCATCTTTACGGAATGTATCAGGAAACAGACCAAAACTTTTTGCTATTTCTTTTATTTTTGTATTGTGCATACCATCATCCAATAATGGCTTGACGCACTTCAATATCTCATCAATATAAAGTTTTGTAACTAATTCACCGTTGTCATGTCTATCAAATGAGGCAGCATATTGACCCAAGGGTTTGCTTGAACGGAATACTCTTCCAGCAAGATGCAGTGATTTACTAAAATATGCGCAATTTAATTCGTTTTCTTTAAATGCCAACCCAAGATAGAGAACCATAAGATTTTTTGCACACAAGAAATCGTTCGCCGGCAAAGCAAGTTTTTCACCGGAGAGGTTTTCAATGATTGAATTTATAGACGTTTTTTCTATTTCAATATCCAGCTCCATTTCTTCGCCATTGTCGTCTACGCCGATTGGTTCATCAGATACCACATAATAACAATTATCATTAGAATGTAAAACTCCCTCTCTAATATCTGCTGTATAAAACTTCAATGCATCCCTTAATGCACGTGCATTAAATATGTCCGATAGGATGTAATCAATCTCATAATTATCTTCCAGGTATGGTATCAAGATATTATCAACAATCGCGTCATCTATTTCTCCATCTGTTGGCTGAATGTTTTTTTCGATATTGTCCAGGCCAGCCAAGTGTTTGTTTAACACCTTTCCCCAAAGTTCCATTGCTTTTTCGGTATTACCTTCTGACAATACATCTAAGGCTAATCGATTGATGCCTTCATTTGAATACCAAAAAAAAGAATATAGGAGTCTGTTTTCTGATCGCTCGATTTTTTTCTTTGCTTCTTCAATGCTATCCGAAGTCCTTTCGCAAGATGGAAAGCATGTAATTTCAAGCTTGACCTTTGGTACTTTCCCCATTTCAACGTACATTTTTAGATCATTTGCATGCTTTGCTATCTCTCTTTCGGTAGCGTTGACCGGTAATCCGAGTATCCTAAAGGGATTATTGAAAATAATGTCTATTGATAGATTGGGGGGTTGTTTTACCACTTTGAAAACGGTTTCATCTGTTTTACGAATATATTCATCTGTTTTCTGCAAGGTACTTTCTTCTTTTTCTTTGTTATGTAGAAGGCCTTGAGCATTAATAAGTATTTTCTGCTCAATGCTTTTCGAAGAAATAAATTTCCAAGCTAAGTTATTTACAGCAATAGTTTGAGCAAATATTGTTTGTTTTTGTTTGTCTTTAAAATTATATTCATATACCGTACAGTTGTTTTTATCTATATCAAATCTCATAAATGATTCAATATACTCCAATGTGTCCGGGTTTTCGCCAATATGTTTTAGGGTTGCTTCTGCCAGGATGAACATCCTACTTTTTTTAACTGGAATACAAATAGTGGTTACGTTGAGGTAATCTGATGTTAATGATATTTGATTCTTATCAAGGTACATATAACAAGAATCTTCGTCAAAGCCAACAAACATCCAATGTTTTTCTTCTAATATGGGCATGGTCTATAATTTCATTTCTTTTTTAATCAAATAAAGGACTCTTTCCTTGGTAGAGTATTTTGTTGAACTAAAGACCTAAAATCTGTTTCTTCCTGTCTTCAAACTCACTATCAGTTATAAATCCCCTCTCTTTGAGTGAAGCAAGCCTTTCAAGATCTTTGATTGCCCAACCTTCAGACTGGCCGCCTCTTCCATTTGTGGGCAAACTATTGACTGGGGCAGAAGTAGCTGCAATGGCAAGTTTGTATTTGCCACGATAGTACAAATACACTGGAAAACCAACAATCCAAAAAAGTAAAACTGCAAAAAACCAAGCCCAAGGTCCCATGTTTCCAAAACCAGAAACCAGTCCCTTCTTTACCTCGATATTTTTTGCGTCAATAAGAACACAAATCGCAGTTCCAAAAATGATAGCATACATTAGCTTATCTATGCTGAACTGCTGATTGTTTAAATAGCTGACAGGAAATAAGATTTCAGGGCGAGCAGAACAGTATCTGGAAAGTGAACCGAGAAAACCTTTCGTAGGCGTTTCAAGGTTCGATGCATTCACTAACTCCATCGGAACACCCCTCTTTTTATGCTTTGTACAACCGCAGTTACTTGTTTGTTCATTATTAAATAAAACATGATAAATTACAATGTAAAACGCAAGCCAGCCAGAAGATGATATTAAGGACATAGAGAGAAGCCGAAGCTGTCAAGATTCTTGCCGATTTAATCAAGTTCTTAGGATTAAGCCTACCGCAAAAAACGCAAGAACCAATAATAAATTCATCCTTTACATATAAAGTCATAAATTTATATACTTTAATTATGTCAACGTCTGTAACGGTCTTTACTTGTGACATGTGTGATTTTAAGGCTTCAGGAAAAATAGTATGGGGCCGTTTTTACTATCAACTGAGTGGCAGCAGCCTCATCCCTTTAGAAAGGGAACTCGGGTGGTGTTCCTCATGTAAAACCCTGGTGCCTGTCGAGAGACTTTCGATTAATAATGCCATATATGATGAAATTCAAAGCCAAAAGGTTGACCTCACCAGATATGAAGCAGAATTACTCAATTTAGAAAATCGCAGTTTTTTTATAAAACGTTTAATGAGCTCGAAGAAAAAAGAAGAAATTAAGAAAAATATTGCATATACACAGCGGGTTCTTAAGGAAAAACTGGAACTTGTCAATATTCTCAGTTCACGAAAAACACCTCCTCGCTGTCTGATATGTTCAAGCGATGAAGTTATCTCATATAAATTTCCATCTATAAGTGATGATGAACCTCCCGAGAAGCGCTACCTCACCGGATTTATCCATCCCGACTGTGGGGGCAACATTATGATATCAAATAGTGGAATCCGCTTAATGATAAAAATGAAAAGCAGAGCATATTCTACCGAAGGAGTTTTGATTAAAGAGTGGTATGAGTAAACTCTCTTACAATACTTGGGAAGACGCACAAAACAAAGAAAACATGCTAATATTTATTACTATATTGATTGATGATGTTTCGGGATGGATTTCAAATAACAAGAGGGGTAGAGTATAAACCCTTTATCTTTTTTCTTCTCATGGGAAGGTAAAGTAGTAAATATTGCTCCTTTCTTCTAACGGATTTCTAACGGAACACCTTAAAACAACATAACAAAGAGGATACCAAAAAGAAGTAAAAAGGGTCTTGTAATGACACGTTTATTGTTGATCCCCATTCTCCTTTTATTAATTCACCTGCAATTATAATTAATTTGCAAGCTAAGATTCCACCATGGGGCTATTGAATGCCATTTGAAGTCCTGCATTTTCATCGAGGTTGCCGGATTGTGTAGTAAGGAAGTACAGCCGCACCCTGCTCTTACAGAAAACAAGCCGCCAGGTACTTGCACATTTCATCGGTTGTCAATAGATCAAGGCAGGAACAAGCTGTGCAGATCAACACTTACAAGCAAATACGCTTCCTATTTTATCAAAACTATTATCTACGGAAGTTATTATTGTCCTCGTTGTCTCGCCAATACCACAATTCTTTCTTATTCAAACTTTGCCTTCACTGAATTTGAGATATTTTCAATCTCTTCCGGTGTAAGATCAACTTTACTCGTAATATACTGCGTATATTCCGTCAGGTCCATTTGGGAGAAATCTAACGATGCAAGCTCCTGAACAGTAAATCCCCTGCAATAAAGCGGGGAATTACCTCCCCCCCAGAACATCCCTAACTGTGGTCTGCCCTGCTCGTGTATTATCCTGGCAAGGATACTGTTGAAACAGCAATATCTATTAGTCTTCTTTGTGAATAGCAGGAGTTTTTTGTCTCTCTTGACATCCACTAAATGACATAGTTTAAACCCGAGCTTTAATGACGTTTCCATATCCTCTTCTGTACATGCAAACGTCATATCGTAGACCATCTTCCCTATCGAATATGCCAAATATAGCACACCCACTACCGACACAACGGTTCCCAATGCTGAGATCGCCAACGACGGAGCGACAACTGTCGTGGCTGCCGTCGTCCCGCCCGTCATTGTCGTTGTCATGGTCGTTGTGCCA
>CAIOJS010000376.1 GCA_903858655.1 uncultured bacterium
CATGCTAAACATCGTTTATCTCAGAAATATTCGATTCATCGTTTTGTCTGAAAGCAAGCGTGTGATGCGCACCAAACAAAAAACCACAAACATACTTAGAAGTAAACGAATCACAAATACTCCTATGAAGGAAGCCCCAAGGGAAACCATCAAAATGGTGTCTTCAATCACACTGTGGCATAAACCCATCAATGCCATGGCATAGAAAATGTCTTTTTTAGGAATACTAGGGTTGGATTTTACTTCATCAATGATAAGGGCACCACCATATACGATGCCTAAGGTCAAACCAACAAGGGCGATGGTGGTGACTTGTTTGCCGATGCCGAGAAATTTTAAGAAAGGATTTAATAGGCGTGTGATGATGGCGATGACTCCGATTTTGTTGAGTATTCGTAATAACAACATCAAACTAAAGATAAAACAGATGATGACACCATAGCTTTTCAATTGTTCCAAAGCCCAAGAGGAGATGGAATTGTCAGGAAGTGCTTCGGGCTTCCATACGATTTGAGCCGTCTGTGTGTGCCATCCGAAAGCTTTGTAGAGATGATAAATGACGAAACCAAAAGCAAAGGCAAACAAAAACCTGATTAGAAACATCGCTACAAGACGTACTCCCGTTTTACGGGCAATTGGTAATTCGATAGGAAAGGTATGAGCAACGAGCATCATAATACTAATGGTGGTGACTTGAGCGATGCTCAAATCCATTCCGCTTGATATATTAATAAATGCGATGATTCCACCGAATAAGTTTGTGGTCATGCCTGTAGCCCATACTAAACCCATTTCACCCGGCAAGCCTACGAACTTCATAATGGGATAAAGCATGTGTCCGATAACAGTAATAAAGCCTAACATTTGCAATATCTTTACGATGATAGAAACCGGAATCATAATTTTGAAGAGAATGAGTACGGTTCGAAACACATCTTTTAGTAGTGAACGAAAAAAGTCTTTGAATGAAATAAGTGTTGAATTCATGAGATTTTACATAGAAATAGATGGCATTGCAATAATAAATCTAAGCGAAGTATTTAAGCTTAAAGACTCCTATTTAGCTCCAAACACTTTCTTTAAAATATCACTTATGCGTGCCGCAGGATCTTTACGGATTTTATACTCTTCGTTGGCAATTAGTTTGAAAAGTCCGTCTATGGTTTTGTCTGTAACATAATTTTCGAGGTTGGGATTCACTTTTTTTACGAATGGGAGTTTATTGTATGTCGTAGCTAGGGGATTCCAATATTGTGTAAGTTGAACTTTTGCCAAAGCCGTTCTCACAATAGGGGTGAAGGCTGCTTTGAGTTTTACAGATGTATTGTCTTTCAGATATTGTGTGGCGGCGTTGTCGGCTCCGTTCAATAATTTAAGACCGTCATTGATGGTCATATTCGAAATGGCACCGATGACGATGCTTGCAGCAGATTTACTGGCTTCTTCAGCACCTCTGTTGAGTGTTTCGATAAATTTATCGCATTGCGGACCCATGCCCATTTGGCGTAAAGTAGTTTCCATATCCTTTACTTCCGTGGGCATTAAGATTTTGATGCTTGGATTTTTTAGAAATCCATCAACTTTCGATGCTGATGCCACCGAGTTATTGGTGCCAACGTTGAGCGCTTCTTTGAGCCCTTTTATTATATCATCATTGGATAAGGATGATTTGCTGATATAACTGCTTGCTGTATTGAACCAATTGTTCAGGTTTTGCCCTTGGGTTTCTGTGAAAAAGAAAGTGCAAAACAATAATAAATAAAAATGTACGCTTTTCATGAGAAGTTGTTTTTTAAATAAGTGTAAAAGTACTGTATTTTGTAAAACGACAGATAGCTGAATGTAGTATATTTTTCAAAAATTCGTTGGTTTTAATACATCGTTAACCATTGAAACTATTTGATTGATAAATATTGTTGCTATGTTTGGAAAATGTCAGTAAATTTTCGATTTTGAAGCTTTATAGTATAGTAATTTTTTGTATATTTGCGCAAAATTATTAATGGCAAATAATAGG
>CAIOJS010000377.1 GCA_903858655.1 uncultured bacterium
CTTTGAGTCGCTTACAGTCAACTTTGAGTCGCTTACAGTCAACTTTGAGTCGCTTACAGTCAACTTTTGGACCCTTACAGTAAACTTATAAAAAACGCATTATTAACAAAACCTAACAACTTATTTATTAATAACTTAAATCCTTTTATTACGCCCACTTTGCGCAAAAAAATTAAAGCTCACTCATTTAAGGGTGGGCTTTTTTATTGTTCTATTGTTGGATTGTTCTATTGTTTTTTGTGCTCCTTGTGCTTTCTATTGTGTCCTTTGTGGTAAAGATTTTCTTTTTTTACCACAAGGAACGCAAGTTATAAAACACAAAGAACACTATGCCTCATTTTTCTATGTGTCCCTGCCTGAATGCGTCACGCAGGCAGGTATGTGCCTATGTGCTTATTTTTCTAAGTGTAACTTAGTGCTCTCCGTGTCTCCGTGGTTTTTCTTCGCCTCCTTGGTATTTGGTATTTGGAGCTTGGTATTTGAAACTTTACTTCTGTACGATAATCTTCTTCGTCACCAACCCAAGCGCCGTTCTGATGCTTACGAAATAGATGCCCGAGTTTTTATCCCCTAAATCTATAGAGATTACTTTCGTGAAAACTCCTTTTTCTGTACGCTGCATCACCTGCTTGCCTTGTATGTCGAACACTTTGATGTCAACATCCTGCATAGTGGGCAAAGCCAAATCCAAAGTAAACTTTCCCGCAGAAGGATTGGGATACAACTCTATGCTTTCCACTGGAGCTACTTCATTATGATTGAGATAATAGCCCACCGTAAATTGACAATACACCTGCGAACCGAAGTCGGCATTAAAGGTCTTTATCACCACACCGTCGCTCGCCCGTCGAATACGGATATAGCCTGCGCCATCAGAATTCGCCCAAAAGGACAAACCGTCATCATCGTTATCCAAGAGCGTGAACTCATAGCAGCCATTGGTCAGATGAACGGTATCTTTATACACGGTGTTGACGGCAAAGGTGTTTTTATACAAGAGCGTATTGCCTTGGTCGTCCTTCAGCATATAGGAGTTTTCATTCGGATACAGATTGGATTTAAACTCGATGATGATATCGGTAGGGAATTGCGGCGGAGCGCTATAGGTGGTTTTTATGGTGTTGTTATAGGAATATTGGTCAGCACCGCCATTGGGAGCCGACACGGTGGCATAGAAGGTTCCGTTGGAGCCAGTCCATTGAATTGCCGACAGCCGAACATCTTGCAGTTCCATAAACTTTAAATTGCCAGTCCAATGATACACCGAAGGCGTTGTGCCGATGCCTTCCACACCGTAAATAATATCGAGCGTGGTTAGAGTGGTGGAGCCTGTGTTGCGAATGGTCACCAGAGGATTGTTGCAAATTGGGTTCTTGCGCGAATAGATTTGCGCTTTGGTGGGTGTCTTGATTTCGTACAATTCAGCATCGAGAGAGAAGTTGGCTTTGCCATAGGACACTAATTGCGTCTCAATTTGAAAGTTGGGTGCCGAGCCTTGCCCATTCCAATTATAGGGGTCAATGTTATAATCCAAAGAAGTGGAATCGCCGGGCGTCACGTACGGCGTCAGTTCAAAATCGTAGGTGTTGGCAATGCCGCCCGGGCACCAATTCGCACGACTATAGACCCAGGTGCCGCCTTGCGGGAAGATGGGATTCACGCCGCAATCGTCGCGCCACACCAACTTGCTGAAACGCTGTGTTCCATCCACGAAAATATAATGCGTTTTGGCGCAGAACTCGGCACAGTTTTCCAAATCACCCATACCATGCCCTGTAGGACGTATTTTGATACGTGTTGAAAAAGCATCGTTAGCTATCTTCACCTTGCGGGCTGTCAACACATTTTCAGTATTGGAGTTATACCAATAGGTGTTGCACCACAAGTTTTTTATCGTCTTGGGGTCGCGTGGCGGCGTTCCTTTGATAAAATCAAAACGCAGGTCGAGCAGCTCCTGCCAATTGCCGGCAGCCAATTGCACGGAATCGTGAAGCAGCGTTCGGTAATCTGATACATCAAACACCCACGTGAAACCATTGCCCAAGCTAAGCCCGTTGCCGTAAGGGGTAATCAGTCGTTCCAATTCATAGCGATTCACCACCTCGAAATGCGGACCATAATAATACCAATGCTTGAGATGTACCGTCGAATCGGCTTGCACCAACGTGGAATCTGTGGCAACGCCCAAATGATTATATGCATAATGATTGTAATACGGCGCCCAAACCGTCATAGTGTCGTGACACACCAAGGGCTGCAATGAATCCGTATAGAAGAAGATTTGCATAGGATCGGATGGCACCGAATCTATGGTGATGAGGGTATCAATTTGCGCTGTGTAAACGCCTTGCTCGAAAATCAGATTCGGACGCAGGGATGTTTCCTGAAAATTACGCACGATTTCGCTGCCTTTTGTATATGTGAAAACAGGCAGGCCGAACAAATTGCCCGTATGCGCCCCGTTGCTCGAATCGGCGGCAGTGTTCGTAGTGTTGTCGTTAAACTTATAATACAATTGCAATTTGTTGCTAAAGGGATGCGACGCATTCAGGTCTTTATACATCCATGAGTGTATGGTCGCAGAGTCGAGTTCAGCATTCCAAACCGCAAACTCATCCATATATCCATCGTAATTATAGCCAATATCAGTCCACAGACAGGTGCCGATTCTGAACTTCTTGATGCCGCGCATGCATTTGGTTAAGGCGGTGCCCGAATGCCACAACAGACCGTTGAGATAAATCTTTTGGTTGCCCGTGGCAGCGTTTTTGGTGAAGGTCCAATAGTTCCATTTGCCTTCAATTTCATCAGTGGTGGCGGCTTTGTTGATGCGGTCGTACGACCCGGTGAAGTTGTTGCCGGCATCCCAATACACATTGCTGTTCGACCAGGGCAAATGCACGTTAATCACGCGATTGTTCAACGAATCATACGCTTCAAAAGCAGATTGGTCTTGAGGCTGAAATGCGGGATTGCCATAAGCCCAAAAGGAAACGGTGATGGCACTGTCAATGGCTGCCGTCGCCTCTTTCGGAACGTTGATATAATCGGCGCCCATAAAAAACAAAGCCTTATCGTTGCCCGCCGAGGTGATGCCGCTCTTGATGCCCGTGTTTTCCGCATAGACACTATTGGCAGTGCCCGATGCGCCATTGTCGAATGAAATATCTATCAAAATATTCTGCAGACCATCCCACGTGAAGGCGTTGATAAAATGGATGATATTCCAACCGCTAGCCGTGAAAGTGGTGGTATTAATATATACCGTGGTGAAGCCCGAGTTCTCAAATTGTGAAGACGTCAAGGAATCTAAGGAGGAATGTTTAATGCGTATGGTGAGATTTTTTAGTTGGCTGCCGAGTCCTTGCAGATTGAAACGCAAGCCGCTGATGTCGCCTGCATGTAATCCTGCTGCCAAGAGTTCAGGAACTTTCCACAGAAACTGCGAACGACTCTCGGCAAAAGCCGAATTGAAAGGCGTGGTAGAAATTTGATTTCCATTACCCATATAGCTTGAATCGAAAGACGTGATGCCTGTGTAGTTTATGTGTGTGTTGAAATGCGGGGAATATTTCCATGAAGGTTGATACATAAACTTCAATGAATCGGGACTCGCACCATTGACCACATAGCTGGGCGCGTTCAACAAAGTGGAATCCAACATGCCTGTATGTTCATACACATAAGTGGAGGTTTGATAATCCCATTCGCCGCAAGCCGGACTTTGTGCAGGATTGCATTTGAGGGCGTAATACATCAATATTTTGTTGGTGCGCATGGTGTCGGAAGGAAACACAAACCATGAGTTTTGTGAGCTGCCAAAGGTGAATGTTTGCACTTTTACGGTATCACCCGGGCTTGCCTGCGCCACAAAAGCAGAAAAACAATATAAAAATACAAGTACTCTGGTGGTGATAAATTTAGTCATAGTATGCTATTTTTTAGATTAATACTTGGCATGATAAATCGAAGTTGTGAAATAAATCAAGCCATTTCTATTCGAATACGAAATTAAGAATATTTTTCGACATAGAACGATTATTGATACAAATAATGATATTATTCATATATTTGCACCAATATTATTATTTCTTTTAATCTTAGAGACACAAATATGAAAAAACTATTACTGTTTGTCGGCTTACTTATAACCTTTGCGTCTTCCTATTCACAACTCAATATGCCCGCAGGGCTAACAGGTAGATGGACTTTTGATGATGCATCGAATCCACTTCATGCTACCGTAGGCAACGACCTAGTGTTGACGGGTTTTCAAATTCCAATAAAGGGTCCCTCAAGTGGCGACAACGCTATACGGATTGCGCAAGGAAGTTATTTGCAATGCTTGCATAATATCCCCATCAATGGCAATGGTTCGCCAACAATGGTGAACAAATATAGTATTATGATTGATTTCCGTATTAAGCAATTCGGGATGTGGCGTTGTTTTTATCAAGCGGATCCAAGTAATGCATCGGGCAACGATGGAGAAGTTTTCATCAATCCAACAGGAAAGATAGGCGTTGGCGCTAGTGGTTATTCTTCTTATTCCGTGATGGCTGATCAATGGTATCGACTTGTGATTACAGCCAATCTGGGGAATCATTTTGATTATTATTTGGATGGACATCTTTTGGTGAGCGGCGGCGCACAAACCTTGGACGGCAGATTTGCCCTATCCCCTTCATCAGGAATAGGCAAGGTGTTGCTTTTTGCAGATGATGATGGGGAAGATAATATCATTGATGTAGCTCAAGTCGCCATCTTCGATAACGACCTCACGGCTGTGCAAATTGATTCTCTCGGCGGATTTGGTCACGACATCACCACACATCAAACGGGCATCAACACCTATTTGCAAACGCCCACGCCAACATCCATCAATATCAATTGGCATTCTACACAAACTTCCAGCACTTTGGTACAATACGGCACCACTGCCGCTTTGGGACTTACGGCAACAGGCACCTACGAAAGCATCTCTACCAAACTATGGCATACGGTGAAACTTATCGGATTGATGCCCGATACACATTATTATTATCGAGTCATCAGCGGCACCGATACCTCGCAGGTCTATGAGTTTCGTACCACTTTTATGCAGGGAACACCCGGCAAACATCTGCGTTTTCTGATTATGGGTGACTCGCAGAGCGATATCAACATGCCTGCCGTTGTTTCAAATGCGACGGAGGAGAAACTCACGGAAATCTATGGCATACATTGGCTTGATTCTATTTCGTTGTTTATGCGGATAGGTGATTTGACAGGAGATGGCACCGTGGCAGATAATTTTGAAAAAGAGTATTTTAATCCTTTCGGCAATATCATGCACTCGATTCCGTCCATGAGTGCCATCGGAAATCATGAAGGGGAAAGCAACAACTACTATCAATATATGAAATACGAGGATGTTTCAGATTATGCGTATCCAGATACCCGTTGCGAGCGTTATTATAATTTCTCCTTGGGCGATTGCCAGTTTATAGCCCTGAACACCAATGGGGCGTACAATGACACGCTCCAATCCACTTGGCTTAAGGACAAACTTGACCAAAGCGCGGCAGATGACGCCAAGGATTTCGTCTTTGTGTTTAACCATCATCCCGCGCATTCGGAAATTTGGCCCGATGGGAATAATTCTTATGTGCAAAATACCCTGTACCCTCTACTGAAAAACTACCCAAAAGTGATGTTAGATTCCTATGGACATTCGCACAATTATGAGCGGGGCGTGTTGAAGTCAACCCATGGACAGCCACAAGATTCCCGCGTGTTGTGTGTGGGTGGGGCAGGTGCTGCCTTAGACAGATGGGGCATGTATTCCAATCAGACGAATTATCCCGAGATTCACAGGGCGTTGGATCACTACAGTTATGTGATTGTGGATGTGGACATAGATCATAAAATATATACTGCGAAAACCTTCAGCTTGGGACATCCCGACAAGCGCTTGAATAATATAGAGATGGATTCATGGTATTTTTCGGTCAATCAACCTAAGCCTGAAACGCCCATAACTTTAAGTCCAACATCGCTAGCTTCTCTCACACCTACCCTCGCGGCTTCTCCTTTCGCAGGTATTGACTCCTTGATGACATCGCAGTTTCAACTTACAGCAATCCCGGGCGATTACAGCAGTCCTTTGCTTGATATAACCCGCGATTGGGAGGATTTGTATGGCGACAGTGGCGCACCGAATTATGCCCCAATCAATTTGAATGCAGGCATTAATTTGAGACGATTAGCCGTCACTTCAGGCATCGTAAGCGAAGGACTAACCTACGGATGGCGTGTGCGCTACCGTGATTTCAATATAAAATGGAGCGATTGGTCTGACGAAGCCACCTTCACAGCAACAAGTGCGCTTGCCAATGCTGCCGATTTTTTGGCAGATATAACTACAGGAACTGCACCTTGTACAGTACATTTCACCGATCTTTCGACCAATACACCCACAGCATGGTCGTGGGACTTTAACAATGGTGGCATCAGCGACTCTCAACAGCAAGACCCTGTTTGGTTGTATGCCACGGGAGGTTTGTACACCGTGATGCTGACCACCTATTATGGAAGCGACAGCAGCCAAAGCACCAAATTGCAATATATCCATGTGGACAATTCGGGTGGCATCGTTGAACTAAAAGACAACAGCACTTCGATTGCTGTGTATCCGAATCCTGCTAAAAATTATATGATAGTCAACCTAACATCAAAAAACAATACGGCTTACATCATCGAAATGAATAACTATCTGAATCAAAAAATCAAATCACAATTCCTGCATGCGGGCGAAAACATGATTTCGTTGAAGAACATACCATCAGGATTATATTTGTATAGAATTATATCTGAAAACAAAGTTCTGAAAGCGGATAAGGTGGTGATTCAAAAATGATGCTTTGACTTTCGTGAATATTGCTTTCTGAAAATTTTGAATAGCATATTCATTCAATTAAACACTCATTAACATAACATCTTACATTTATCTTCATCAGGAATCATCAAATTTTAGATATTACAATTTGGTGATTTCTCTTGCAAGCTATTGTTTCCGCACTATATTCCAGTTTATTTAAAAAAGAAACAAAGATTTTTCCTTATATATATCGTTTTATTGCACTATATTTAGTACTTTTGCACCCCGAAAAAAATAATGTAATAAAACATGTCAGAAAACAAGAAATTTGATTTAATTATCGTAGGCGGAGGCATCAGTGGCACCGCAATGCTCTACACGCTTAGCAAATACACCGATTTGAAACGGGTATGTCTGTTGGAAAAATACAATGACTTTGGCACCGTTAATTCATCGCAATTGATGAACAGCCAAACGTTGCATTTTGGCGACATCGAAACCAACTACACCCTTGAGAAAGCCGCTACCGTGAAACGCAGCGCCGATATGGTGAAGAACTATTTGGAGACTCAAAAGTTGGAACAACCCGAAGAGAAATTGTTCAGCAAATATTCAAAAATGGTGATGGCTGTTGGCAGCAAACAAGTAAAGGAACTCGACGCTCGCTTCGACACATTCCGCACACTGTTTCCACATCTGAAGAAAATTAATCGCGAAGAAATAGGAAAATTAGAACCTCGCGTTCTCAAAGGTCGTGACCCGCATCAAGAAATTCTTGCTTTAGTTACCGAAGATGGCTATACCGTTGACTTTGGAGCAATGAGTCGCAATTTTGTTAAAAAATCACAAGCCTTAAACCCCGAGTTGGAGATATGTACAGACACCAAACTTAGTTCGATACAAGATTTGCAAACCCACTATCAATTAAATACCAATAAAGGCGTTTTTGAAGCAGAAGTGGTGATGGTATGTGCCGGTGGACATAGCATTTTGTATGCAAAAAAACTTGGATATGGAAAACATTTCGCAATATTATCCATGGCAGGAAGCTTTTATACCTGTCCAAAAGTATTGAATGGTAAGGTTTATACGATGCAACAAGAAAAACTTCCTTTTGCTGCCATTCATGGCGACCCCGAAGTTCACAATGCGAATGTTACGCGCTTTGGTCCCACAGCTAAAACAATTTATTTGTTAGAGCGCTACAATTATCCTACTTATCTAGAATATCTGAAAGTATTTGGTTTCACACCTAAAGCCATCATCACTTTGATTAAAATTGCTTCCGATTGGGTTATATTAAAATATTTGTTATCGAATTTTGTGTACGACATGCCTTTCATTGGCAAAAGATCCTTTTTGAAAGAAGTGCGTAAAATAGTTCCCAACATCAAACTGTCGGAGTTGACCTTTGCGAAAAACACAGGCGGCACCCGTCCACAAATCGTGAACAACGACACGCGCAAACTCGAAATGGGCGAAGCAAAAATAGAAGGGCGCAACATTATTTTCAATATCACCCCTTCACCGGGAGCTTCCACCTGTTTGGGAAATGCTTACAAAGATACGCAAACTGTTATGGAGTTTTTCAAGGGCAAATACACCTTCGATAAGGCTGCTTTCGAGAAAGATTTGGTAGATCGGGCGTAAAACTAGAGATATTTGAGGTAATTCTGCCAAAAAGTATTACCTTTGCAGAAAATTATTACTTTGAAATTCGACGAATTTGGCTTCGACCCGCAACTACTAGATGGAATAAATGCGATAGGTTACGAGAACGCCACACCCATACAAGAGCAGACCATTCCAATTATCATGCAAGGCAACGACCTGATGGGGTCGGCGCAAACAGGCACAGGCAAAACGGCTGCATTCCTATTGCCTGTTATCAATAACATCATCACTTCTGAAGCGAACAACTTCATTAAAGCCTTAGTCATTGTGCCAACGCGCGAGCTGGCAGTGCAGATTGATCAACAGATGGAAGGCTTTTCTTATTTCACTTCGATAAGTTCTATTGCCATTTATGGTGGCACCGATGGCGCTTCATTTGAACGCGAAAAACAATCCTTGATTGATGGTGCCGATGTGATTATTTGCACCCCGGGACGCATGATTGCACATATTAACCAAGGTTATACCGACTTCTCGCATTTAAAATATTTGATTTTAGACGAAGCCGACCGAATGCTTGACATGGGTTTCTTCGATGATTTGATGAAAATCATTGGGCGTTTGCCTGAGAAACGACAGAACTTGTTGTTTGCGGCAACGATGCCGAAAGAAGTGGGTGTGTTGGCACGGAAAATATTGGTGAATCCGATGGAAGTGTCGCTAGCGGTGTCGAAACCGGCGGAGAAGATACTGCAGGTGGCGTATTGCGTTTATGATGCGCAGAAGATTCCTTTGACTATACATACCTTGAACTCGGATAAATTGCGCAGCGTGTTGATATTTTGTTCCACGAAGAGCGCTACGAAGCAAGTGAGTCGCGAATTGAAGCATTCGCGTATCAGTGTTGCGGAGATACATTCGGATTTGGATCAGAAGACACGCGAACAGGTGTTGTTGGATTTTCGTAATAGTAAGATACATGTGTTGGTTGCTACCGATATTTTGTCGAGAGGGATAGATGTGGAGGATATTGACTTGGTGATTAATTATGATGTGCCGAACGACGGGGAAGATTATATACATCGTATCGGAAGGACGGCACGGGCGCAGTCGGATGGGGTTGCTATTACGTTTATCAATCAAAAAGAAATGGGGAAGTTTGCCGAGATTGAAAAGTTGTTGGGCGAGGAGGTGTATAAAGCTGTTGTTCCGACAGAGTTTGGGGAAGGACCTGCATACGAGCCGAAAAAGAAATTTCAAAATGCGGGGAGAGGGAAGTTTAAAGGGGGCGGAGGAAGAAAGCGGTAGGGTTACGTTGGGTTTTATTGTTGTATTGTTACATTGTTTTAAGGTTATTTTGTTTTTTCGTTAGGTCTATCCTGAGAGGATAGATAGTGTGGAGGAGTGAATTACAATCATAAAGGCGTGATTCATTGTAGGGTTGCATTGTAGGGGTATATTTTATCATTTTGTAAAAGTAAATTTTAATTGTATTTCTAAATGGATGCAAAGTATTATTTTAGTGTTGCAAAGTTTCACTGTAGTGTTGCAAAGTTTCACTGTTGTGTTGCAAAGTTTCACTGTAGTGTTGCAAAGTTTCACTGTAGTGTTGCAAAGTTTCACTGTAGTGTTGCAATGTTTCACTGTTGTGTTGCAAAGTTTCATTGTTGTGTTGCAAAGTTTCATTGTTGATCTGCAAAGTATCGCTTTTGTA
>CAIOJS010000378.1 GCA_903858655.1 uncultured bacterium
ATTGCTGCCTATTCATTCTTTCCAAAAAAACCATCTATTAAAAGGGATATACAAGAAACTAATCCTAAAATTATCTCACAGTACGAAAGCCAGTTACTTTTATTTGCTTAACCCGAACTCAGGTTAGTAGTAATCCCCACATTAGTTATAGATATGAACCGGGCTTTGGTTTTCATGTAGGTTTCACCACGGCACTGCGCATCACCAAGGATTTTAGTTTTGAAGGAGGATTGATGTATTTCTCGCGCAATTCAAAATACATATTTACGAGCGACACTAACGAGATAAATGCATTACAAGCATTTACCAAATATTGGCATTTTGAACCCATCAATAAAGAAATCACATTCAACCAACAAAGTCTTGAGCTACCTTTTTATTTTTGTTATACCTATAAAAGATTTAGTGCGCTGATAGGCACTCGCCTGATTCTTTTTTTGAAAGACCATCACAAAAAAATACGCATTGATAATTCCGAACGATATGAAAGTTACTATTCTCATCCCTTTCAAGAAGGCACTCAGGTGGTTGAGAATACTATACCTTCTGTAAAATTGAGATATATGCTCCATCGCAAAAAGACACCTATTTCTATTTATATCACATGGGATAAAAATGGGGATTTAGGAATGGGACTGCAAATTGGGGTGTTCTCTATAAAGTGATTTGGGTTCGGTTGATATGTTTCAACCTAGATATATGCAAAATTTGTAACTTTGCATCCCTTTAAAATCTTGTTGAACCAACCTAAAGAAAGAATATAGAATAGAACATGAAAACACTAACAAAAGAACAAATAAAAGAAATTGCCGAAGACCTTGATATGGGTTTTAAATGTTTTTTGAACAAAAAAACCGGTGAGTATTTGTCCTTTCCTGATCCCCTCAAACATTATGAAACGGATGACGATGCATGGAAGGATAATAAGAAGAAACTAAGAAAAAATGCTAAGGATTTTATTGAAATTGATGGATTAAACTCTAGTGATTCATTTCAAATCATGGCTGATTTTGTTGAGAGTTTGCCTGATTCAGCTACAGAAAAACAAAGATTAATAAATGCCTTAAACAGAAGAAAGCCTTTCAGAGAATTCAAATATGAAGTTGACAATGCAGGCGACTATCGCGAAATGTGGTTCGAATTTAAGCGACAAAAGTTAGAAGAATGGGTTGTGAAAAGCTTTAATGATAAGATGGGTGGGGAGGGTTTGGAATAAGGTTGTTCATTTACATGGGAGGAATTAACTGAAAGCCCTTAGTGTTTCTCTATGCTCTTCGTGCCTCCGTGGTAAAAAAAGCCTGAAATCACAAAACTAAAATCAAAAATTCTTCCCCCAAACCACCCCTCATTTTCCCTTATTAACCACCCACATTTCAAAAGAAATAATTTTTTTTAACCCACCAAACAATTTCTTTTGTATATTTGCCCCTCCAATTATTTAATGATTCCGTTATGGCAAAAACAAAAGATTTAAAGAACTTCGATTTCGGCAACTCAACCGATGTAGGCTTAGTGCGACAAGAGAACGAAGACTATATGGGTTATTTTGAATGTATCAATGGACATGTGTTTGTCGTGTGCGATGGCATGGGTGGACATGTGGGTGGAGCGGCAGCTTCGCGCATTGCAGTGGAAAATATTCGTGCATTTCTCGAAAATCACTACTTCGACATGCCCGAAGACGCCCTGATTGCCGCCATAGAGTTTGCCAATTCGGTGGTATATAAAAAATCACGCGAAAACATGGAACTCTCGGGCATGGGCACCACGGTTGTGATGGCGATAGTGCGTTCCGACAAAGTGTATTATGCGCATGTGGGCGACAGTCGTATCTATGTGTTTTCCGAAAAGAAACTCTATCAACTCACCCGCGACCATTCCTACGTGCAGACTTTGGTGGATCAAGGCTTGATTCAAGCTTCCGAAGCCGAACAACATCCGCGTAAGAACGAAATCACAAGGGCATTGGGCATAGGTCCCGACGTCGAGGTGGAAGTGGGTGTGTCGCCTGTGGTTCCCGCCAATGATGATGTCGTGTTGTTGTGCACCGATGGCTTGACGGGCATGTTGAGCGATGCCGAGATTGAAGAAGTGTTGTGCGAAACAGTTTCCGTGCAACACAAAGCCATGAAACTAACCCAACTCGCCAACGAAAAAGGCGGCGTGGACAACATCACCGAGCAATTGATATTATTCTATAATGTTTCCAACCGAAAATCCAAATTCGTTACGGCGAATGCGGAACAAAAAGAAATAAAATCCGAAAAACGCAAAGCACATCATCCCGAAAGAGAAGCTCGCGAACCCAAAGCGCCGCGCGAATCGAAGATGATGAACTTGCCGATATTGAAAAACCTTTCAGCCGACACGCGCCGCAAGCTTCGCATGGTGGTGATTATTTTGGGCGTATTGTTTTTGGCGTATATTGTTTGGGATTTGTTTATCAAAGAAAGCGTCAACTCCAACATGGTGCCCGTTTCGAAACCCACCACCACCGACTCCATTCAGAAACATACGAAAGATAGTATCGCCACCAACAATGCGCCCCCTGCTAAGCCCGATACTTTATGGGTGAGCTATTCTGTGAAGAAAGGGGAGGTGTTAGGGAAAATTGCCACCAAGTTTGGCGTACCGGTGTCGTTCATCAAATTCAAAAACAAACTCAAGAACGATAACATAGGCGAGAACCAAAAACTGCAAATCCCCATACGGGCGGATTACACCGTGGCTCCCAACGAAACTTTGGATGCTATTGCCAAAAGGTTTAAGGTTGAAAAGGCGTCTGTCATGCGTGCCAATGATATCAAAGATGAAAAATCGGTGAGAGCCGGTCGGGATTTGATGATTCCTATTAAATAGTACCTCATGGCGAAAGGCAAAGTAGAAAAGCGCAAGGCGACTGTGCACAAAAATGTCGTGCGCGAAAATCTTCCCAAAATCGAACAGGAAAAGGCTACAGTTTCCAATCCAACCTACGTCAAATGGATAGTGTTTCTGTTTGCCCTGCTGCTCTATGCCGATACCCTCGATTTAAACTACACCCTCGATGATTCCCTGATG
Source organism: uncultured bacterium (assembly GCA_903858655.1). GTDB lineage: Bacteria > Bacteroidota > Bacteroidia > Bacteroidales > CAIWKO01 > CAIWKO01. The sequence continues at coordinate 3,061 of CAIOJS010000378.1, forward strand.
GTGACCCAAAACACCTTCACCAAAAAAGGAGTTGCAGGGATAAAAGAGATTTTTACCAACGACGCCTTTGTTGGTTTCTTGGGAAAGAATAATTTGCTGCCCGGCGGTCGCTACAGACCTTTGTCGCAAGTGATGTTCGCTGTTGAGAAAGAGATTTTTGGTTTTAATCCTTTTGTTGGGCATTTGTTGAATATATTGTTATATGCCGTGGCGTGCATGTTGTTGTATGTGATTTTGCAAAAGCTTTTTGTTGGTTTCAAAGCAAATCGGTGGTATTTATCCTTAGCTTTTGTTGCCACCATCTTGTTTGTGGCGCATCCTCTCCACACCGAAGTAGTGGCTAACATCAAAGGGCGCGACGAAATCCTTTGCCTTTTGTTCTCCTTGCTGACGGTATATCTCAGTTTGAAATACATCGAAAAGCCAAGGATATATTTGTTGGCAATTAACCTGTTACTTTTCTTTCTTGCCATATTATCCAAAGAAAATGCGCTGACGTTTGTCGCCATCATCCCCTTGATGCTGTATATTTTTACCAAAGCAAAACTCCGCGATTATGTGATGGTGTTGGCTCCGCTACTATTGTCGGTGATATTTTATTTTATGTTACGGGTGAGTATGATAGGTTCGCGTATCAGCAATGTAAATGCCGTAGAACTCCTAAACGACCCCTTTCTCGGTGCCACCGTGATGCAGAAATATGCCACCATTATGTTGACATGGCTCAAATATCTTGGCTTATTATTCATCCCCCATCCTTTAACCCACGATTATTATCCCAAACAAATCCCCATCATCGGCTTCAACGATTATAGGGCGTTGGTCTCCTTACTTATTTTTGCAGGGCTGTTTGTGTTTGCCTTACTAAAACTTCCCAAGAAAGGTATCATCGCTTTCGCCCTCTTATTCTTTTTCATCACCTTCTCCATCGTTTCCAATTTGGTGTTCAATATCGGCGCCTTTATGAACGAACGTTTCATGTTCACCTCTCTCTTGGGCTTCACGCTGATAGTCGCCTATTTCATCACCGAAGTGATGCGCAAAAAGATGAAGGACGCCAAAACCTATCGTACCATGGCGATGGTTTTGCTGTGCATTATTCTTGTCGGATATACTGCCAAAACCATTTCCCGCAACCGAGTGTGGATGGACGATTTCACTTTGTTCACCACCGACGTAAACGTTTCCACCAATAGCACCAAATGCAACACGTCTGCAGGCGGTAAGTTATTAGAGAAAGCCGATTCCACAAAGGTTGAAGCCCAAAAAGAGCAATATGTGATGCGTGCCGTTGGCTATTTGAATCGTGCTGTGGAGATTTATCCTCAGAATTTGAATGCATGGCTATTGTTAGGCAATGCCAACATCAAATTGAAGAATTATGAGGCGAGTCGTGTATGTTTCGAGAATTGTTTGAAGATGAACCCCAAGTACCGCTTTGCGCTCGACAATCTATTGTTCTTGGCGCAAACTGCCAACAAAAACTCCCAATACGGCGAAGCCATCAAATGCTATCAGATGTTGAATCATTACAAACCTAATTTGGCGGAGAACTATTTGGGCTTGGGTGTCGCCTATCGCGAAGCCAAAATGGTTGATTCTGCTGTGCTTGCACTCAATCGGGCTTTGGAACTCAAACCAAAATATGCGGATGCCCTCAGCAAAATGGGTGAGTTGTACGGTCAAGATTTGAATCAACTCGACAAAGCGGAAGAATGCTTCGTCAGTGCCTTGAACATTGACCCCAAGAACGAATCTTCTTTAGAGAATATGGGTATAGTCTATGCTATTCGTCGCAATTTTCCTCTCGCAATATCTTATTTTAAGAAAGCTTTGGAAATCCAACCCGACCGTTATGCCATCTACACCAATATGGCGCAGACCTATCGCTCCATGGGCGACAAAGGCGCTGAGCTTGACATCATGCAACGCGCACAACAATACAAACCGAAATAAGCTTTTTTATACGCTCTGCAACATCTTATAATGGCAGCGCAACACATCATGATTTTCCGTGTCGCGCAGATGTATGCCATTGCCGCGACACCATTTGAATTCCTTGCAATCTTTACATTGCCCCACTTTCGTCCACTCTCGATGACGCATAGCTTGATATTTCGAGTTCCACACCGTCACGAAATCATCCTTATAGATATTGCCTTGTGAAAAGGCATCCCTATTGATGTTGGGGCATGCGCAGATGCTTCCATCTGCCAAGATAGAAGCAATGTTGACGCCCGCGCGACAAAAGAAAAACCCATCGCGCACCTCCGATTCGTAATCGCCCAAGAAACCTTCGCAACCAAAGCTCGTTTTGATGATGCCTTCCTTACGGTTGCTTTTAATAAACTCCATCACGCCGCGAAATTGTTCGTTGCTGATGTCGAGTAGGGGATTTTCCGCAGCGCGACCTATCGGACTGATGACAAACAAACGCCATTGCTTCACCCCAAGGCTCACCAAAAGGTCTTTCAATTCATGTAGCTCCGCATAATTGCGCTGATTCACGCAGGTAACCACATCGTAAACAATTTCCTCACCCGCACTCGCAGCCAAACGGATAGCATTCACAGCTTTCTCGAAACTATGCGGATTGCCACGCATCCAATTGTGGTTTGTCTCCATACCATCCAAGCTGATAGTCATCGAACGCAATCCGCTGCTCAACAACTTGCCGAAACGCTCTCGAGTCAACGCATAACCATTCGTAACAAATCCCCACGGAAAGCCCTGCCGATGCAGTTCGCGTCCGCATTCTTCCAAATCTTTGCGCATCAAAGGTTCGCCACCCGTAATCACCACCATCACCTTGTTCGGGTCATACACACGACTCACGCTTTCGGTCACCTTCAGGAAATCCTCCTTGGGCATGTCGCCAAAGCGCGCATCGCTCCGACAATCGCTGCCGCAATGGATGCACTTTATGTTGCAGCGCAGCGTACATTCCCAAAACAAATAGCTCAATTCATGCAACTGCGATTGCACATTCACATAACGGTTAAACACATTCAGCGACATACGCTGCCGAAAACTTGGGCGATGCTCTTTCATAAGATACTAATAGGTACGATGGGCTCTCCGAGGCATCCCGCCTTAGGGTTTGCGTTCCAAGCTTACATTCGCTTGATGTTCTGCATTGTTCACATCGCGAAAGCTCACCGTAGTGGCTGTCGTGTTGGTCACGAAACGCCCGTTTAGCGAGTCATCAACATCCGAAAAAATCAGTTTCACGTTTTGATTCTCGTAGGCATATTGATACAAAGAATAATCTCCCTGCGCATTGGTGCTGCCATAAATGGTATCGAAACCATCCACATAAAGCTTCACTTTCAGGTTGGGAATGGGTTTCAGCGAATCCTGCGAGGATGCCTTGCCGTGGAAATTGATACTATTGTCGGGATAGGGCGCGCCATACATCGCTATCGGATCGGGCATTTTGTGGCACGACATCATCACCCCGAAACCTGCAAATCCTAATGCCCAAAGCGTATATTTCAAGCCGCGGGCACGAAATCTCAGCATGAATTGTTTAATTTGCTTCATATAAAATACATTTTAAAGGTGCATATTATTGTTGATTATTATAGAACGAATTTTTAAGAATAATCGTTGTCCAAAAGTAGTATTTTTTTTGATTGTATGAATTATTTGTTCCATTTATTTTTGGGTTAGATAGATGAGATGGTCGAAGGTTTAATTGAGTTTGCGGATTGGATGAAAAAAAAACCATACAATTAACTTCTAAAAATTGGGAACTCACTAATGATAGCGGACAATTTGCCTTTTATAGCAAGAAACCACTTCTCTATTGCGAGCCAATAGCATTCTCTATCGGTTAACGAATTACCAATAGGTTTCAGCCCGCCATTGACTCGCGTATCCAATGTTCCAAACAAATTCTTACTCCGCACTTTCAGTCATATTGTGATAATGATGATGATATTGGAAATG
>CAIOJS010000379.1 GCA_903858655.1 uncultured bacterium
AATTCTTTTATCCAATTTTTGAACAAACGCCTGTGAACGACCGCCATAAACCCTTCCATCACGTAATACCATACTAAAGCACGGCACAACGACCACACAACAGGCTATTCCAACAATAAATGAATTAATTTTCATAGAAACTCCCTTCTTGAACACACAAATGAAAAAATACTACCCATTGGTAAGTATGCTAAAAATTTTCATAGAGTCAAATTTTCAACTGTCATAGAACAATGATAATGTCACCTTGCTGAAACATTGAAAATGTCACCCTCGGTTTTAGGTTAAACTATAAAAAAACCTAATATCCGGGGGGATTCAAAGTGAAAATAACACAGAAGGAAGCGAAGCAAGTGTCACTATTCGAAAAGCTGATCAGAAAAGAGATTACACAGAAAATAGTAGCTGAGTTACTGGGCTGCACGGTAAGAACGGTCAAAAGAAGACAAAAGCGCTACGCAGCAAGCGGCATTGAAGGACTTATTCATAGACGACGTGGTCAGCCAGGAAACCGTGCAAAAGATCCAAATTTGAGAGCAGACATAATGGCCGCGGTAAGGTCAAAATATGAAGGATGGCCTCCAACGCATATAGCGCAAATGCTCGCAGAGCAAGAGCAAATAACTATATTACCCAAGACGCTACGACTCTGGATGCTGAGTGATGGGCTGTGGGAAAAGGAACGCAAACGTAAACCGGGGAGACGTTGGCGCCAACGAAAAGAACATTTCGGACAAATGGTTCAAATGGATGGCTCTAAACACCTTTGGATTGGAAACGAGTATTGGGCTCTGATGAAGCTGGTTGATGATGCAACAGGAAGAGTTTTTATGCGTTTCTATGCAAGTGAATCGTATGCCTCTGTCGTCGATTTAAACATTCGATACTTTAAAAAATTTGGTATTCCAGCAAGTATTTACACTGACAGAGGAAGTGTCTACAAAGTGAATACCAACAATCCTGATGACATCCTTATCACCCACTATGAGCGAGGACTGGGCAATCTTGGCGTGGAGCTTATCCATGCGCGTAGTCCTCAAGCAAAGGGGCGTGTTGAACGTAGTTTTAACACAGATCAGAAACGACTTGTACGTGAGCTCAAACTTATCGGTATCACAACGATTGAGGCAGCCAATGATTATCTTGAACAGGTATATATCCCAAAACACAATGAGCGTTATGCTATACCACCAGTAAGCAATATTGACCTCCATAAACCAATTAACGGTATTTGCCTTGAACGTATCTTTGTACAAACCAGTCAACGCCATGTCTTAAATGATTGGACAATATCTTACCAAAAACGCCTTCTGCAGCTAGATAATACGAGGCCAGCGATTGTTAAACCTCGAGATGTCGTTACCGTCAACGAGATGCTTAATGGAACGATTTTCATAACCATCAGAAAGGAACAAATTGGCTTTAAAGAAATAGCGGTTGCTCCTCAAAAGCAATCAAAGAAGAAGGTCTTAAACGCCTTCCTATTCGACACGAAACAAGATGTCAAAATCAATAACTGCGATCCAGAGGTTACTTATGTTGCAAAGGTGACATTTTCAAATGTTATAAGAAGGTGACATTTTCAATGTTCTTTGACAGCATTCAATACGTTTTTATGTGAGTTTGAGCTGTATGCTATTTTGTTTAGTGGTATTTTTGCCG
>CAIOJS010000380.1 GCA_903858655.1 uncultured bacterium
AAACTCACTAAGATAATTTACTTCGAATCGAATTCATATTTCTTCTCAACATAAATCCAATAAATAAAAAACAAATGAAACGGAAACTCATGCTTATTATAGCAATCATGTTCGTAATAACGATACGATCGCATGCCCAGATTGATCAATCAGGTGACGTTGGCATAACAGAGCATCTCGGGGATAAAATTCCTTTAGATTTAAAATTCGTGAATGATAAATTTGATACCGTTACCTTAAGGAAGCTAATAACGAAACCCACTATTTTATCTTTTGTATATTTTGATTGCCCGGGATTGTGCAGTCCGCTGTTGGAAGGTCTGGGCAGTGTTATACAAAAAACAGATTTGGAATTGGGAAAGGATTATCAGGTGATAACGATTAGTTTTAATTTCAGAGATACACCTCAAAAGGCTAAAGAAAAGAAAGAACGATTCACACAGCGTTATTCTAAAGGCAAAAGTGATGGCTGGATTTTTCTGACAACGGATAGTTTGACCATTACCAAAATAACTGGTGCTGTTGGCTTTAAAACGAAGGCAGTTGGGCTCGATTTTGTTCACCCTTCGGCTATCATGGCAATTAGTCCACAAGGAATGGTCACGAGATACCTTTATGGAATCTCATTCTTACCTATTGATTTTAAAATGGCAATTATTGAAGCCAATAAAGAACAACCCAGACCTACAATTCAAAAAATACTTATGTTCTGCTACAGCTATGACCAAGATAACAAACGATTCGCCTTGGATATAACTAAAGTGGCTGGTACGTTAATTATCTTTTTTATTGTGGTCTTTGTAGTTATATTTTTGATTAAGCCAAAAAGAAAAACAAAAATTAAATAATGATGCATAACACTGTTGACAAAATAGAATACGTAAGTTTTCTAGAACATAAAGGAAGATTTAAAGGTTTATTTTCCTGGATATTTGCCACCGACCATAAGAGGATAGCGTTGCTATATTTGTACGCAATTGGTACCTTTTTCTTTGTGGGAGCAATACTTGGATTATTAATGCGGCTGGAGTTGATAGCTCCTGGAGAAACCATCATGAAGCCGCAAACCTACAATGGCATATTTACGGTTCATGGCATTATCATGATATTCATGGTAGTGATTCCCGGGCTTTCTGCAGTATTTGGGAATTTCTTTCTACCTATATTAATAGGGGCAAAGGATGTTGCCTTCCCCAAATTGAATTTGTTTTCATGGTGGGTGTTCATATTTGGCAGTGTGCTTGCCATTGCTTCCCAGTTCATGAAAAACGGACCTCCTGATACAGGATGGACCTTTTATGCACCGTATAGCACTGCCACAGGAACCAATGTTATCACGGCAACCACAGCAGCCTTCGTCTTAGGATTCTCATCCATCTTAACCGGCTTGAACTTTCTGGTAACCATTCATCAGATGCGTGCTCCCGGCATGAAATTCTTCAACATGCCATTGTTTCCTTGGGCAATATATGCAACAGCATGGATACAATTGTTGGCGACACCTATCATCGGCATCACATTATTAATGCTGATAGCGGAGCGTCTTTTCGGCATTGGATTTTTTAATCCTGATTTAGGTGGCGATCCCATTCTATTTCAACATTTGTTTTGGATATACTCGCATCCCGCTGTGTATGTAATGATATTGCCTGCGATGGGTGTTATCACAGAAATAATACCAACTTTCTGCCAAAGACGCGTTTACGGATACAAAGCTATCGCACTCTCAAGCGTAGCCATAGCAGGGGTAGGGTTTTTAGTTTGGGGTCATCACATGTACACCTCCGGTATGAGCAATCAGGCTCGATGGTTCTTTTCGTTATTGACCTTTGTGGTGGCTGTGCCGAGTGCTATCAAAGTATTTAATTGGATTTCTACCATGTATAAAGGTTCAATTGATTTGAAACCGCCTTTCTTATACGCAGTATCTTTCATCTTTCTGTTTATTATTGGCGGCACCACCGGACTATTATTAGGGTCAATAGCCACTAATGTTCAGGTGCACGACACCGCTTTTGTTGTTGCCCATTTTCATTACATTATTTTTGGAGGTATGGGCTTTGCGTTTTTTGCCGCCATACACTATTGGCTGCCCAAAATGTATGGAAAGATGTACAACTTTAAACGGGCAAACATCGCTTGGGCTATTATCTTTGTCGGATTTAATCTTTTATACTTCCCGCAGTTTATTCTTGGTTTCCAAGGAATGCCCCGCCGCTATTTTGATTATTTACCCCAATTTCAAACAGGGGAGGTGATTTCTACTATTGGTGGAATTATTCTTGTTTCAGGATTCATTTTTATGGTGTATAATCTTGTGATGGGTGTCCGCAAGGGAGAACCCGCACCTGCAAATCCTTGGAATGGCTCTACCTTAGAATGGCAAATCCCTTCGCCACCACCTACAGAGAATTTTGATGAGGTCCCCGTTATCAAGAAAAACCCTTACGATTATATTTAGGAAATAAGAAAAAAATGAGTGATACAAACATCCACACAGAAGAGCACCGCAACGACGACGCGTCCAAATTAGGCATGTGGCTCTTTATTTTTACAGAACTGCTGCTATTCGGCGGACTGTTTTTAGTGTATTCTATTTATCGCGCTCAATATCCTCATAACTTCCATGAAGGAAGTTTAGAATTGAGCGTTACCATTGGCGCCATCAACACCATTGTCCTGCTCTTTAGCAGCATGACCATTGCCATGGCGCTTACGGCTATGCAAAGAAACAATAAGAAGCTTGCCATGACTATGATAGTGGTGACTTTGTTGATGGCAGTGGTGTTTCTCATCAATAAATATTTTGAATGGGGCGCAAAGTTTCACCATGGTTTATATCCCGGGTCTGATTTAATGGCGCTTTTGGAAAGAGGTCATCTGTTGTACTTTAGTCTCTACTTTTTTATGACAGGCTTGCATGCTTTTCATATCATTGTGGGTATGGTGCTTCTGATTGTGGTTCTCTTTAAAGTTAAAAACAATCGCATTCATGCTCATAAATATGTGTTGTTGGAAAACGGTGCACTCTATTGGCATCTTGTTGATTTAATTTGGATTTTCCTTTTCCCTCTACTATATCTGATTTCATAAAAAATAGTTTCACCATGGCAAACAACAGTTCACATATCACAGATTATAAAGTTCTAACTAGGGTATTATTAGTGCTCATGTTCTGTACTTTCTTAACCATAAGCATCACCTCCTACAACTTAGCAGCCTTCACTGTAACCATTGCTTTATTGATTGCAGGCTTCAAAAGCTTTTTGGTTTTATCCTATTTTATGCACCTAAAATACGAAAGTTTACTGCTCCGCATCCTGGTCAGCATCGTTTTCGTGCTATTCGCTTTAATTGTACTCATAACTTTTATTGATTATTCATACAGATAATACATTCCATTTTATGTTCTCAAACGCTTCAAACTTCGTACATGGTGTTGACAAGGCATTTCTGATAATTTTAGGAATCTCATTGTTCTTTCTTATTCTGCTCACCACGCTCATGATTGTTTTTATCATAAAATACAATCGAAAAAAGAATGTAAAAGCAGTCCAAATTAAAGATAGCGGATGGTTGGAGTTCACATGGACGACTATACCTATGCTCTTGGTTTTGTTTATGTTTTACGTAGGGTGGGAGGGATTTCTTCCTATGCGTCAGGCTCCCAAAGACGCTATGGTCGTGAAAGCTATCGGCAGGATGTGGAAATGGACTTTCGAATATGCCGGCAACAAACAATCCGACACCTTGGTGCTGCCCATCAACAAAGCAGTGAAAATTGACCTTGTTTCCAAAGATGTCATTCACGGCTTTTTTGTCCCTGCCTTTCGCATCAAAGAAGATGTAGTGCCGGGCAAAAACAACTACACATGGTTTATTCCGGGCGAGATGGGCGATTTCGATTTGCTCTGCTCAGCTTATTGCGGCGTGAGCCATTCCTATATGTCTGCCATCATCCGCATCGTTCCCGAAGAAAAGTTCAACAAATGGTTGGCAGTGCTGCCTGTCAAACAGCAAGACGACAACAACCAAGGCTACAAAATTGTGGAAAGCAATGGTTGCTTGGGCTGTCATTCCATTGATGGTTCAAAGATAGTGGGACCCACATTCAAAGGCTTATATGGCTCCACCGTGGATGTCACAACCGACGGAACCTCTCACAAAGTCACCGTTGACGATCAATACATTCAAACATCCATATTCGATCCTAACAAAGACATCGTTGACGGATTTGCTCCCGGCATCATGAAATCCTACCGCGGTATCATCAAAGAGAAAGACATCGCGAAAATCAACGACTTCCTGAAATCCTTAAAAGCAAAATAAGCTGAAACCATTTGCTCTCAGCCATCTGCCCGCCTTCATTCGTTACAAGGTTTCCCTTGCAGTCTCCTTTACTGCCCTCATGGGCTACATTGTTTTCAAAGGCGGCTTCGATTTCCAAATTCTGCAATTGGCTCTTGGTGTTTTTCTCCTTGCAGGAGGCTCAAGTGCCCTCAATCAATATCAGGAACGCGACTATGATGTCAAAATGGAGCGCACCATGCATCGTCCCATCCCTGCAGGCAACATACCCCCAAACCAAGCACTATGGCTTTCTTTGGCATTAATTCTCATCGGTTTAAGCTTATTGTACTTCTTCTTTGGCATCATCACCGCTGCCTTGGGCGCCTTCAATATTCTATGGTACAACCTACTCTACACCAAACTAAAGCGCATCACCCCCTTTGCTGTCGTGCCCGGCTCTTTGACGGGTGCCGTCCCAGTGCTCATGGGGTGGACAGCAGCCGGAGGCTACATCTTCGAATCCACCATACTCTTCATCGGATTTTTCATTTATATATGGCAAATACCCCATTTTTGGCTCCTCATGCTCAAATATAGAAGCCAATACGAGCGCGCAGGATTTCCCACCATCCATCAGGTGATGAGTCCCCGCAACCTCCGACGGATTATCTTCTCTTGGATCATCGCCACATCCATGGCATCCATCATGGTGCCCCTCTTCAATCCCAACGTCTCCATCGCCTTTTTCTCCGCCATTTTCGTCCTCAACATCCTCTTCGTCGCCCTCTTCATCCAACTTTCCTTCCACGACTTATCCGAAATCAACATCCGCAAATCATTCATCACCATCAACATCTATATGTTTATCTTTATGATTATCCTGAGCATCTATCATCTGTTGATTTCCTGATAAAAGGCTGTCTTTCGGGAGAGAATATCGTGGAGACAAAAAGATGCACGGTTTAATTACAAAGTCTTTTTAAATAGAATCAAAGTAAACATCATTCTAACTGAAATGCATTACCGTATAACCGTCAAAGCCCCTTTCCGGCTTTTGGCTAATTTGCTGATGCCTGCATAATCTTCCGCATAATTGATGGTCCAATTATAAACTCCTTCGGGCACTTGCACGCCTTTATACGTGCCATCCCATTGGTCGTCCATACTCACAGAATGATAAATCATTTCGCCCCAACGATTGTATAAAAATAACTCAAAGTCGCATATATTCTGACCATACACCCGAAATCTGTCGTTCACGCCATCGCCGTTGGGCGTAAAACAATTGGGGATATAGAGCGTGATATAATCAATCACAATCACATGTTTGATAATCGAATCGCGGCAACCATAATCATTTGTAATCAGCAGCATCACATCAAAAGTTCCCACACTGCCGTAGGTATGATACGGGCTTTCGACCTCCGAAGTGCTGTAATCCCCAAAATCCCAGTACCAATGGTCAATAGTTCCTATGGAAGCATCGCCAAAGCGAAAGTTGGGGTACTCGATAGTAGTGACCATAGGATACAGCGTGAAATCTGCCTGAGGTCCAGGTATGTTTTGAATCACCACCGAAGCAACTGTGGTGCAGAAACTATCGGTAACTGAAACCGTGTAAGTACCTTCTCCCAAATGCGAAATGATATTGGTGATGTTGGTCGAATCAAAATCCCACGAATAGGCGTAAGGCGGATTCAAACCGGTGGCTAGCACTTCGGCGCCGCCTGTGCGTTTGTTGCAGGTATCGTATTGAATGTTCATGAAACTCACGATAGGCGGCGGGGTGTTGGTCAGCGAGGTATCTGCTGTGGATTTACACCCATGCACGTCGGTGATGGTTACCGAATAGTTTCCGGCAGCAACTCCCGTAAGAGTTTGATTATGTTGAACGGGCGATGAATTCCACACAAAAGTAAAAGGCGTGCTGCCGCTTGTGATGTTCGTAAAAACTTCGCCATTGCTAGCGCTGCACATCTCATTCGTGATGCTATCAATAGAGATTTGTGGACCGGGGAAGTTCTGTAATGTCACGGTGTTCGATGCTGTACAGCCCAATTGGTCGGTGATGCTCACTTGATACGTTCCCGCAGGCAAATTCGCGATAGTTGGCGTAGTGGCGGCAGGGGTAGTGTTCCAATGATACGTAATCGGTAGATTGCCATTACTGACCGCTGCCGTCACCGAACCGTTGGATGCCGAACATGTTTCATCAATGATATTGTTGAAAGCAATTGTAGGCAAAGGCAGACCTGAAACAACAACCGTATCATATACTATAAAACAATTGTAAGCATCCACCACCTGAACGATATACGACCCCGAACTGAGATTCGAAAGGGTATTGGTGTGAACTCCTGCTGGATTCAGCCAATTGGTGGTGTAAGGTCCCGTATGTCCATCGGTGATGGTCATAGCAATACTTCCATCGCCTCCTGCGCAACTTTCATTATGTATAGTGAAGTTCAATATGGGGGCTACCACACATGGACCATTACAAACGCGTGGTGTAGGAGGTTGTGGCGTAGTAGTCCACACCATAGAGCCATCCGTAATGCGTTGAAATGAAAGATAATTAGCCGGCTGACATGCACCAACATATTCAATCCCGGGAATGTTGACGGCAGCGGGAAAAGAACGTGTGCCCGTGCAAGAAGTGGACGTGATAACGCCATGTTGATATTCGTTGGCTGTATATAAATTGGATGCATTGCCATAAACATCCCAATAAACGGCATCCACAGGAGCGCTGTTGGGGTCGAACAAACCTATCCAACCATATTCATCGCGCAAAAACCAACGTGTAGGCTCGCCATCAAGATATTGGGTGCCGAAAGTAGTCTGACGATAATAAGTCATATTGAAATCGAGCAAGGGCACCTGCGAACTGTTGCCGCCAACAATAATAAAGCCGAGAGGGGGAATAATCGTCCCGGCAGGAAAGGTGAAAGCGCCCCAATTCTCAGCAATAACTCCGCTAGTATTTTGTTGCATATTGCTAGCCAAGGTATAACAACTGATGTCAACGCTGTTACATGGATGCGGATTGTAAAGTTCTATCCATTCAGCGTTTTGAGGGGGCTGTTCCGCGGTGGCGGTATTATATAAGGAGTTGGCATTTATCGAAGAACTAGTGGGAGGAGGACTCGTGCACACTTCATTAATCATAACCACTTGGGCACTAACAGGCATAACTCCAATGGCAAGAAGGAGTATCACTGAAATCAAGCTTATAATTTTATGAAGCATAGTTTAAATATAGAATAATGCAAATTTAGGCATATCTCATGAAAATAGCACCTTATTTCTCAAAAAAAACATTTTTTATCAGAAAATTGAGATTTATTTAAAAAAAAGATGTAAGTTTGTTCCTTATTTCGGTTGCGCACAAATCAGAGAGTAAAAGTCTATGTAAATAATTTTTAGCCAATGAAACGAATAGCTGACCGTATATATTGTTGTTTAATCAATGTAATAAAAAGATTATGAAAGTAGATAGTTTTATTATTCCCGCAGAAAATAATGTAGATATTTTCGTGTATTCGTGGATGCCCGATGATGTGAATTCAGTTAAAGGTATTATTCAGATTGCGCATGGAATGGCTGAACATGCAGCACGTTACGAAGAGTTTGCTGCTTACATGACGCGGCATTCCTACGCAGTATTCGCTAACGACCACCGTGGACATGGCAAGACGGCAGGAAGCGTGGAGAACACAGGAATCATCGCCGGAAACAACAGTTGGAAGGCGGTGCTTCACGATATGCTTCTGCTCAATCAACACATACAGACTTCCTTTCCCGACAAAAAGATTATCTTAATGGGACACAGCATGGGGTCTTTCTATGTGCGCGCTTATTTGGACCTATATCCCGAAACCATATCGAGTGTAATTATCTCAGGCACTGCATGGCATCCGTTTTTTTTATTGGCTTTCGGCTTGGGTGTTGCCAAGTTGCAATGCTTGCTGAAAGGCGATGGCAACCCCAGCCGTCTTTTGGATAAGCTCTCATTTGGTGCGTTCAACGCCAAATTCAAGCCCAATAAAACTCCTTTCGATTGGCTTAGCCGCGATTTGGAAATGTGTCAGAGATATACCGATGATGCTTACAGTGGATTCATCTGCACTTCCTCTTTCTTTCGGGAGTTATTTCGTTTGTTGAAATATGTGCATCAAAAAGATTTATATCTAAAGCTGAGCAAGGATTTCCCTATCTTACTGTTTTCGGGGAGTATGGACCCTGTTGGGAATTTCTCCAAAGGACCTCAAAAGATGTATCATTATTTGAAACACAAAGGATTCGCAAATGTTAAACTGAAACTTTATCCCGAAGGTCGCCACGAAATGTTGAACGAAATCAATAAGAGCGAGGTGTTTGATGATGTGACGACATGGATAAATAGCCATAATTGAAAAAACATATAAACTTATGATACAAGCATTAGTATTTGATTGGGGCGACACCATCATGCGCGATTACCCCGAAAACCCCGGTCCCATGAGCGAATGGGAGCATGTGGAATGGATACCCGGAGCGGAGAAAGCTTTGCAAGAGCTTAGCGATAAATACATTATGGTTATTGCTACCAATGCCGGACATTCCAATACGGAAGCGATGATAGCGGCTTTGAAAAGGGTAGGAGCTGACCAATATTTTCGGCATTTCTTTTCTTCTAAAGATTTGAAGTATGTAAAACCAGATGTTCGATTTTTTGAAACTATCGCTCAGAAAATAAATATGCTGCCACAGCACTGCGTCATGATAGGTAATTTATATGAAAAAGACATTGTTGGCGCCAAGCAGTGCGGCATGTCAACCGTTCTTTTTAATGAGAAAAAAGAAATCCGCGATTTTGTTATGGCTGATGCTGTGATTCATGATATGTTTGATCTTCCTGAAGCAATTAAATTGCTCGGATAATACATCGCAGAGAACACGCACGCAAGTGTTGCGAACTCGCACGCAAGCGTTGCGCACTCACACGCAAGCGTTGCGCACTCGCACGCAAGTATTGCGAACACGCGCGAAAGTGCTGCGAACATGTTTAAAAAATGCAGAAATCAATAAAAATTGCGCACGCCAGAGTTTTATTTGTAGATAATCAGATAGATACGAAAATCATCCTAAAATGATTATTCTGTATGCGTCAATAAGCATCCTGAAAACTCAAATTCCACATCATGAACTATGAAAAAAAAAACGCCCCACCATAGTAGAGCGTTTCTTACACATAAATAATTTTTATTTATCCGTTGATAGGAGCGTATTCCGTGTGAGAATACTCATGGTTTTCGAGTTTTTTGGCTACTTTAGTAAAACATTCGATGGTGTAGTTCACATCTTCCATAGTATGTATGGCAGTAGGAATCAAACGAATCATAACCACGCCTTTCGGAACAACAGGATAAATCACCACATTGCAGAATATCCGAAAGTTTTCGCGCAAATCATAAATCATCTGTGTAGTTTCGGGCAAGGTTCCTTTCAAGAAAACGGGGGTAACGGGTGATTCGGCAACGCCCATATCAAAACCCACAGCCCGCAATCCATCGCGCAAAGCATGTACTATGGTCCAAAGTTGTTCGCGCAATTCAGGTTTGTTTTTCAAAAGCTCCAAACGTTTCATAGCACCAATAACCAAGGGCATTGGCATAGATTTAGCATATACTTGCGAACGCATATTGTAATGCAAATAATCAATTACCTCTTTTTTAGCTGCCACAAATCCGCCTATCATCGCCATCGCTTTAGCAAAAGTAGCAAAGTAAATATCAATGCCATCCTGCACACCGCAATGTTCGCCCGTACCGGCGCCCGTAGCACCCATAGTGCCAAATCCATGAGCATCATCCACCAATAGACGGAATTGATACTTTTCTTTCAAAGCAACGATTTCTTTCAGTTTCGCTACATCGCCCACCATGCCATAAACGCCTTCGGTGATCACCATAATGCCACCACCGGTCTGTTCAACAATTTTTGTGGCTCTTTGCAGATTCTTTTCCAAGGCTTCCATATTGCTATGAGGATACACAAAACGTTTGCCTAAGTGCAAGCGCAAGCCATCGAGAATGCAAGCATGAGCTTCGGCATCATACACGATGACATCATGACGATCCACCATAGCATCAATGATAGAAACCATGCCGGGATAGCCGAAATTCAGCAGATACGCTGATTCTTTGCCTACGAAAGCAGCCAAATCGCGTTCCAGTTGTTCATGATAATCGGTTTGCCCCGACATCATACGAGCGCCCATCGGAGTCCCAAAACCCCATTCGGCAGCAGCTTCGGCGTCCGTTTTACGCACTTCGGGATGATCGGCTAATCCCAAATAATTGTTCAAACTCCAACATAGATGTTCTTTGCCTCTAAACATCATTTTGTTTGAAATTCTTCCTTCCAATTTTGGAAAGAAAAAGTATCCATGTCCTTGCTTATAGTATTGACCTAAAGGACCATAATTTTTTAATATTTTTTCAAATAAGTCCACGACTGATTAATTTAATTAAATAATAGGTTTCATTGGCGGCAAAATTACAAATTTTTAATTTCACTGCGAATGTTTTTTTGATAAATAACGAACAGATTTTTAACAATAGGGCTTTACGTCACGATAAGCATCCAAACTATTGTTTAAAAAAGAACTTTTTTTCGGTACGAAAAATGTATGCCTACGGAAGCATTATCAATACTTATATTGATACATTACGTACTCTTGGTTTCCGATTCTTTAGGTTTCAAAGTATCTTTTAATTTAATGGCTTT
>CAIOJS010000381.1 GCA_903858655.1 uncultured bacterium
ATATATTTAAGTTTTATGTTATTAATAAGGTCGGCAACATCGCCAATACTCAACGATATGTTGGCGATGCTCATTGAGAAATATATTGGAGATAGAGTATAATTTTTGATTTAAGATTTTAAGGTTTGGGATTTATCTGCTCAACTGGGTAATCCAAGCTGGAAGCTTTGGATTATCCAGTCGTTTCAAACCAAAATATGCCCTTCAACTGGCTTTTCATTTTAATTTAATTGTCTCAATATTCTCCGATTATTTAAAACAATTTTATCAATTTTAAAAATAATTGCATCCCTAACCAAGTTATTTTTGTTTTTTTACGTTTTATATTGTTAAGTGTAAAAACTGTTTAATTCAAACTGGTTTGTGCCGGATATCTTATGAGGTTGTCTTGAGGCATTTATAATAGATATAAATATCTAATTTTAAGGATTTATAATTAAGAATAATATGATTGTTATGGAAAAATTGTGTACTATTTTCAATAAAATATATGTCACAAGCTATGCAGGAATGCTATTGAAATCACCTTTGTTCTTTGCTTGTGTGATGTTGTTTATGTTAGGAAGCATCACCACTCAAGGACAAACAGTTTCGTTCACCACCGCGGGTAATGCCACATGGTTATGTCCGGCGGGTATAACAAGCATCACAGTTGAATGTTGGGGAGGTGGCGGTGGTGGCGGTGGAGCGGCTCCCAATACCACAGGGAGTGGGGGTGCCGGAGGTTCTTATGCTAATTTTGTCATGACTGTAACGCCCGGTACAACCTATAATTTAAGAGTCGGAGCAACAGGTACGGCGGGCACAAATACTGGGGGAACCGGAGGAACGGGTGGCAGTTCATATTTTGGTAATACCGTGGCAGGAGCACCCGGAGGAGCAACAACTCTTGCAGTAGGAGGTATTGGAGGCAATGGCAGCACGGCTGGCGTAGGAACCGCCTTAGGTTCTACTACGGGGAATATTGGCAATGCATTATATTTTTATGCTGGAGGCAACGGAGCAGCCAATGTAGGTACAGGGTCGAGTGGAGGAGGTGGAGGAGGTGCCGGTAATGCAGCTTTAGGTGGAAATGCCGCAGGTATTACTGCTGGATCAGGAGGTTTAGTAGGAGGCGGTATTGGTGGTGCAGGTAGAACAACAAATGGCAATGGAAATGCCGGCACGGCTCCCGGTGGTGGAGGTGGTGGTGGAAATGCAGGGGCTAATGGGCGAGCAGGGGGAGCAGGAGCTCGCGGGGAAATAATAATAACATACATCCCTTGTTCGGCACCTACAAGTATCGTTACAAGCGTAACCCCATCTTCCAGTTGCTCTGTTCCTCAATCCGTAACATTTAATGCGACTTCGTTCACTGGTGGCAATTTGAATGGAGGCACATGGCAATATCAATGGCAAAACGGAGCCACCATACTGCAAGCCTGGAGCGCAACTTCTTCCTATACGACTTCTTTATCAACAAGCGTTACCTATACAGTTTATATGCGTAGTAGTGCTTGCACAGGAACCATCAGTGCTGGAGCTAATGCCATCTACACTTTATTGACGCTTCCCCTGGTACCAAGTATCATAACAGGTTCAACAACCCCCTGCATGAGTTCTACGCAAACCTACTCCGTGACGAATACTCCTGGAGTTACTTATACCTGGTCCTTCCCAATCGGATGGACAATTAATTCAGGTCAGGGGGCAAATTCGGTATCGGTAAGCTTATCTGCCGCTGCAAGTTCGGGTAGCGTTACGGTAACCCCATCCAATGCTTGTGGCAATGGGACAGCACAAACCTTGGCGATAGTACCCGTTGCAACACCCTCAGTCAGTGTTACACCTTCGCCAGCATCAATATGTATTGGCACAGGCATTCCACTAACAGCTTCAGGAGCCACTACCTACACTTGGTCGCCTGCTACAGGCTTGTCGGGGACTTCGGGAGCAATCGTAACAGCAAATCCTGCTGCGACTTCTACCTATACAGTTAGCGGAACATCAGGAGGATGCCCCGGAACTGCCACTGTGTTGGTAACGGTGAATCCATATCCCACGGTTACTTGTTCGGCAACTCCAACAACTATTTGTGCAGGGGCTACATCATCTCTAACTGCAATTGGAGCAACGAGCTATTTATGGAGCACCGGGGGAACTACGGCAACCATCAACGCTTCACCTGCCACTACCTCTACCTTTACTGTTGTTGGATCTACTGCTAATTGTACGGCTTCTTCTACAGTTTCTGTTACGGTGATACCTCTAGTAACTCCTAACTTTGCTGCTATTCCTGCTTTTTGTTTCGGCTCAACAGCACCACTTTTAGGATTACAATCTCCCAATGGCATTAATGGAACCTGGGCGCCTGCTACTATTGATAATACTGCCAGCGCAACCTACCTTTTTACGCCTACCGCAGGCGTATGCGCCACCACGCAATCACTAAACGTTACCGTGACGCCTCAAACCGTTCCCAGTTTTACAGCTATTACTCCCTTTTGCATTGGAACTCCGGCTCCGCAGTTGTTAACCACATCACTCAATGGCGTAAACGGCACATGGAATCCTTCTGTAATAAACAATGCTGCGAGTGCAACTTATACCTTCACTCCCACCGTAGGACAATGTGCTACCGGCACCAGCCTTACTTCTACTTTGTATCCAAAACCATCACTGACGACCGTGGCTTCCCCAGCTTCAATTTGCATTGGCAGTAGTTCTTCCTTGTCAGTTTCGGGTGGCAGCACTTATATATGGTTGCCGGGTAGTTTGACAGATTCTGTTGTGAATGTGTCACCCGCCACCAACACCATTTATACCGTGATAGGAACCTCTTCCGTGGGATGCGTTGGTTCTACAACAGTGTTAATATCGCTTTATACAGATGTGGTTCTACAATTTACTGCTACACCTGTGCAAGGTTGCTATCCTTTGCCTGTTGATTTTGTTTATATGCATAATGCCTTGACTGACTCCACTACGCTTCATTGGGATTTTGGTGATCCAACAACCACAAACGATGTCTCGAATTTACTTTCTACAACTTACACCTATACGCATCAAGGTAATTTTGATGTTACCCTTGTGGGAAGCACTTTTGATGGTTGTGTGGCTCATGGTCATGATGTAATCAAAGTGCTACCGCCACCTCATGCCGATTTTTATGCTGATCCGTCCATCACAGATACCTACCAACCTTTGGTACATTTCTATGACGAGTCGGTCAACACGTTTGGATGGATTTGGTCTTTTGGAGATGCCAACAGCAATTACTCTTCTGAACAATCTCCAGAATATACCTATACGAAGCCAGGCATTTATGAAGTTACACTGGTAGCCTTTAACGAATCATGCACCGACACTATTAAGAGGGAAATTATTATACATGAAGGATTTGCCTATTATATTCCCAATTCATTTGCGCCAAGTTCTACATTAGCAAACAATACTGTTTTCAACGGACAAGGTGTAGGGCTTAGCAGTGATAATTTTGAATTAGCTATCTACGATCGTTCGGGCAAACAATTGTTCTACACTACCAATCCCTATAAAGGATGGAACGGCAAGGCGGAGGGTAAAGACAAATTGTGTGAAGGCGGTGTTTATGTGTATAAGTTTATGGTGAAAGAGTTGAACAACATCGAGCATAAATATGTGGGGACGGTGACCCTATTGCGATAATTATTGAATTATGCAATTATATAAATATGCAATGAGATTTTTTTTATTGAGAAATACTTTTTATTTAAAAAAAAAATGTAATTTTGACGCCGAAAAACTAATAAGCACCATGACGATTTTATTTTACATAAAGTTGCGCCTCTCTAAAGTCCATGTTATCGTGGATGGAGAGTATTTTGAACTTCCAAGGTTCAGTTGGGTTGGTTTTTGGTTTGGGAAAATACAAGAAAATTTTTTAGGATTTAGTTTTAGCCGAAGGGTTTTTGGATTTGGCAGGGTTTCGCTTTGCGAAGGAGAGGGTTCGCACGACCGTCTGATTGGTTCGCACGACCGTCTGATTGGTTCGCACGACCGTCTGATTGGTTCGCACAGATCGAAGAGCGTCGTGTAGGGAAAGAGTGTAGG